>DUPO01000139.1 GCA_012838275.1 Spirochaetales bacterium | reverse complement strand
GCATCTCATGAATGAAGGGGGACTTGTCCACGATTCGTTTGACGCAACTGCTAACAGACTCTGCCATAAAATTCTCCTTGTATAATGTTATTATAATCACAACTTGCACATAATTACAACAACAAATGCAGATTTGTTTGCTTACGTACAAGGCTTTTTTCCTTATCCAGAGGAATTTATGCATATAATGGACAGTGTCTAGTGTCTTCTTGCCATGCAAATCCTTTAAGAATATCCAAAACAACACTAGATATTGAAATTTCTTCATTTTAGAGCTATACTTATGGCTAGGAGGAACGTCATGAGATGTCCCCAATGTGAAGAGATGAATGATAAGGTTCTTGAGTCGCGTCAGAATTCCAGCGGAACCGCCATTAGAAGACGACGGGAGTGCAATACCTGCGGCTACCGGTTCACCAGCTACGAACATATTGAGGACAAGCCCCTGATGGTCGTCAAGCGGGACGGCAGGCGCGAGAGGTTCGACCTGAACAAGATCGGCAGGGGAATACGCACCTGCACAGACAAGCTGGACATCAGCGAAAGCATGGTAGAGGCTCTCTTGCACAACATTGAGGATGCCATCATGCTCAAAGTCGGCAGCAAGCGTGAGATAACCTCAGCTGACATCGGGGATGAGACCCTCAAGCAGCTCAAGGAGGTCAACCTGGTAGCCTACGTACGCTTCGCAGCAGTGTACAAAGCCTTCGACGACCTAGGCCAGTTCATCGCTGAGATACGCCAGCTTGGCAAGGAATTGGAGTGACTACCTTGCATCAAACCATTTTCCGGTAAGGGAGAGCTCGATCGAGTCGTTGAGATGTTCGGGCTTGAGTATCTCATTGGCACAGTCCAGGGCGAAATTGTCGCTCATCCCTGCAACATAGTCGTAGATAAGGCGATCGAGGGAGCCGTCATGGCTCTGGTAGCTCTCGTGCATATCCTCCAGATGATGGAAAAACCCCATGGCGAGCATATTCTTTTCTGAGGCATAGGCCGCCTCATCGAAGCCGCAGGTCTCCCTGAGCATCTTCAGGTAATCGACAATCAGGGTGATCAGGCGGGTAAAGTATCTTTCATACCCTTCCAGA
Source organism: Spirochaetales bacterium (assembly GCA_012838275.1). Taxonomy (GTDB): domain Bacteria; phylum Spirochaetota; class Spirochaetia; order Sphaerochaetales; family Sphaerochaetaceae; genus Sphaerochaeta. The sequence continues at coordinate 10,667 of DUPO01000139.1, read as the reverse complement.
AGAGGGCTTTTATAGATGTTTGCATAGTTGAACCTAATCATCGCCTCAATCGCCTCAAAACAGTGGTCGCTGAAACAGATGCCGTCCTTGCTGTTGGAATGCTCGATGACATCATTGACCAGGGTGTCGATCATCTGGGCATTTGTCCTTCCCAGGCGCTCCCCTACCAGAGCCGGCAGTTGGCCACCCCGGATGATGTTCAGCCTTGTAGCGTCTTCAAAATCCCTGCCGATATACGCAATGGAATCGCTGAAGCGTACCACAGCTGCTTCATATGTGGCTGGAATGAGTTTTTTCCTGGAACGCAGATCATCCAGATTCCTTATCTCGAAGGTAGGCATGATCGATTGCACAAGGTGTTCGCCGTTATGGCAGGCAATCCCGTCCCTGACAGCATATGTCAGGTTCAGCCCCCGCCCATGTTCGGAGAGGAAGTCAACGACGCGCAGGCTGTTCAGCTCATGCTCAAAGGGGTCGAATCCCTCTTTCTGCATCATTGCGGAGATGATCTTCTCCCCTGTATGCCCGAAAGGGGTGTGCCCGAGGTCATGGCCCATGCCGATCGCCCAGGCAAGCTCCGTATCGAGGGAGAGCCCGCGACAGATGGTTGAGGCGATGGAAGCGACGTGGAGGCAGTGCTCCATGCGGGTACAGATGTGGTCATTGCTCGGGGCGAAGAAGACTTGGGTCTTGTGTTTGAGCCTGCGAAAGGGAGATGAGTGGATAATTGCAGTCGTATCGCGGTAATATGCGCCGCGCACGTCGCCTTTTCGCTTGTGCTTGCGTTGTTGTAATTTTTCCAACTCCAGGTGATTTGCCATTTCCATAGTTATTCCCCAAATAGTGTAGCTATGGTATCATAGCATAATACCCTTGGAAAGCGGAGGCACCATGATTGAGACGTATGGACTACCCATTGTTTGTCTACTTTTGAACTTCCTGGCATTTGCTGCTTGCCTTAGGTTTCTTTTTTCCAGGCAGGGGCTGTACTGGGTGGTACCCCTTATTGTCACGCTCTTCCTCGTCTGGCCGAATGCACTCAATCTCTACACCCTCGCCTCGATGGAGAGCCTCAGGGTAGAGCCGTACGTCTATATGGACTTCCAGCCTCTGCTGCTTGCCCTGTTTTGGTATGCCATGATCGTAACCTTCCACTATGCCCTGAAAAAGACCGTCAAGGTAAACTACAACCTTGAGCAGGTTCGCAAGAACCTCCATGAAGCGCGCTATCAGATGAAGGCCGAACGCATAACTCTTGACCGCAAGCAGAGACGACGAAAATCCTATTTCGGAGATGCCCCTGCCAGGAAACCCGTCCTCCAAGCGTACAGCAGCGAGTGGACCGATCTGTTTGACAGGTCATAACAGTGGATATACTTTTTTTCTGTGGGATAAAGCACAGCGGCAAGACCAGCTTGGGCAGGCTGGTCGCCAAAAAGATGCACTATGCTTGCATCGACAATGACGATCTCATCCTGAAGGACCGTCCTGAACTGACCTCCATCAGAGAGCTGTACAAGGTGGAAGGGAAAGAGGCCTTCATGAAACAGGAAGCCGCTTCCCTTGAGGCCTACCTCGCCCTTCAGCCCGACAAGACCATCATCAGTCTTGGAGGCGGGGCCTGTGACAACGAACGCCTCAAGACTCTTGTCCGAGGATCGGGGAAATCCATCTACCTCAAGGTCGCGCAGGAAGTCCTGCTCAAACGCATCCTCTCAGGGGGGGTCCCCCCCTTCCTGGACCCACTCAATATCGAGGAGTCTTTCTCTGACCTTTACAGGAGACGGGATGGCCTCTATAGAAAGTTCTCTGATATTATGGTAGAATTACCTCCTTATGCGGATATCAACGATACTGCAGAATTTTTATTTCACAGGCTATCTGAGGAGTTAATGCATGGGTCACAATAGTTTTGGGTCGGCTTTCACCATCACTACGTTCGGAGAATCCCACGGTGAAGGGCTGGGGGTCATCATCGATGGCGTAGAGTCCGGATTCAAACTGGATACACAGGCCATACAGGCTGAGATGGCCCGACGCAGGCCGGGGGGCAATCCTCTGGGCACCGAAAGGGACGAGAAGGATCAATTGGTCATACTTTCGGGGATGTATGAGGGTCTTACCACAGGGACACCCCTTGCAATGGTCCTGTACAATACCAACCAACGCCCTTACGACTACTCCAATCTCAAGGACGTTTTCCGTCCCGGACACGCCGACTGGTCCTTCTACAAGAAGTTCGGCGTCAGGGATATCCGCGGAGGGGGACGCTCCTCAGGCAGGGAGACTAGCGCACGCGTTGCGGCAGGTGCTGTCGCAAAGCAGATCCTGGCACAACACGGTATCCGCATCTTCGCAGGCACTGTGCAGGTAGGCTCGGTGGTCGCGACAAAGAGAAACTGGGACGAGTGTGACAACGCGCTCACCTGTCCTGACAAGGAGGCCTCCCTTGCGATGGCCTCACTGATAGAGGAGGTCCGCCTGGACCAGGACAGCATCGGAGGCATCATAGAGTGCCGCATCACAGGTCTGCCTCCAGGACTCGGAGAACCTGTATTCGGCAAGTTGCAAGCCTTGCTCTCCCATGCTGTAATGAGTATAGGAGCCATCAAGGGGATCCAGTTCGGAGATGGATTTTCCTGCGCAACAATGCGGGGCAGTGCCTTCAACGACCAGAGAACCAGCGAAGGGTTCCTCTCCAACCATAGCGGGGGTATCCTCGGAGGGATATCCAGCGGCCAAGAGGTCATTTTACAGGCTGCAGTACGGCCGACGGCCTCCATCGGTAAGAGTCAGAAGACCGTGGACAAAGAGAATGTCACAAAAGATTTGGTCATCGAGGGAAGGCACGACCCTTGCATCTGCCCTCGTGCAGTGGTGGTCGTTGAGGCGATGGTGGCCATTACACTGCTGGACCTTTGGTACACCGCCTATGGAAGACAAAGATGAACGACAAGCCCCTCATAGTCCAGAGCGACAGGACAATGCTCTTGGATGTGCACCATAAAGATAGCGAGGCATGCCGAGCAGATCTGGTGAAGTTCTGTGAACTGGTAAAAAGCCCGGAACACGTACACACCTATACGCTGAGCGCCATCTCCTTGTGGAACGCCGCATCCAGCGGAGTGAAAAGCGATTACATCACCGAGCGAATCCAGTACTGGTCAAGATTTCCAGTAGGTGAGAGCGTGCTCTTCTATGTAAACGACATAGCTTCGCGATTCGGCAAGGTCATACTGAGCGAAAGTGAAAATCCCATGTATTACCTGCTTACCATCAAAGGAGCGAGAATCAAGGCAGAGATGTCTGCCCGGAAGAACATAGCCAAGATGCTTGTCCCCAATGATGAGCAGTCGTTCCTGATAGAGAAATACAACCGCGGCGAGATCAAGCTGCAGCTTATCAAGCTCGGGTATCCGGTCGATGACCGCATCCCTCTGGAGAAGGGGATCCCCGTCCCCATGAACCTCAGGGAGAAGACAAGGGGCGGGTATAAGTTTGTCGTGCGGGAGTATCAGAAGCAGGCGGCACAGGCCCTGTTGGGAGATTTGGGACCCGGAAGCGGGTATGGGACCATAGTCCTGCCCTGCGGATCGGGGAAGACCGTAGTAGGCATGCAGATAATGAGCCAGCTCCAGACCAAGACCCTGATAGTCACCACCAACATAGCCGCCGTCCACCAGTGGCGGGATGAGATACTTGACAAGACCGACCTGAAGCGTGAGCAGATCGGTGAATATACCGGAGAACGGAAGGAACCCAGGGAGGTGACAGTATGCACCTACCAGGTACTCACCTACCGCCCTGACAAGGAGGGGCCCTTCCCCCATCTTGAGCTGCTGACCAAGGGCGAATGGGGCCTGATCATCTATGATGAGGTCCACATGCTTCCTGCCCCGGTATTCAAGGTGACAGCAGAGTTGCAGGCAGTCTATCGTGTCGGCCTCACTGCGACCCTTATCCGGGAAGACGGGCGTGAGGATGAGGTGTTCTCCCTGGTCGGACCCAAACGCTTTGATGTGCCTTGGAATGAACTGCAGCAGCAAGGCTACATCGCAGAGGCGTTCTGCCATGAAATTCGGGTCGATCTTCCCACCGAGATGGAAATACCCTATGCGGTGGGAAACAAGCGTGAAAAGTTTCGGATGGCAAGCGAAAACCCTTTGAAGCTTGACGTGGTCAAGGACCTGGTAAAACGCCATCCGGATGACTTCATCCTCATCATCGGGCAGTATATCTCCCAACTGGAGACCATTGCAGCGATGTTCGGACTGCCCATCATCACAGGCAGCACCCCGAATGCGAAGCGTGAGGAGCTCTACCGCCTTTTCAAGGAGGGGGAAATTCACATTCTCGTGGTGAGCAAGGTTGCGAACTTTGCCATAGACCTGCCTGATGCCTCGGTTGCAATCCAGGTCTCCGGGACCTTCGGGTCCCGCAGTGAAGAGGCACAGCGTTTGGGAAGGATACTCCGCCCCAAAGACCGTGCTAGTTTTTTTTATTCCATTGTTACACGCTACTCCAACGAAGAGGAGTTTGCGGCGAATCGACAGAAGTTCCTTGCTGAGCAGGGATACTCCTATGAAATTGAGGTATGGCCACATTGACAGAAAGTAGAAAAAATGCATTCAAGACATTGTTAAACAGATATTCAGAAGAGAATTATTTCTATTTAGCCCGCAATTACCTGGGGTTGATAACCACACCGTTCCATAAGCCGGCACTGACGACCAAACTGTGTAATTTCTTCTCATTGCCTGAGATAGAGGAGAAAGTCCTCTCCCTCATCGATGAGATGGACCAGATCATCCTGAGCCTGGTCAATATCGCCGGTCCGATTACAGGAGAGGATATCATCAGCCTCCTCAAGGACAGGTACAGCTATGGCAAACTTGTGCGCAGGGTTTCAAACCTGCAGGAACGCATGATCTTGCTCAACGACGGAGGCTTGTTGATTTTCAATCCGCTGTTTGATGAGCAGATCCGCGACCTGTGCTCCCTCAAGCCGCTCTTTGGTGAAGACCCGTCCCAAGTGCAGAACGGGGCATACTGCTCTACTGAGTTTCTCCGCGCTTATCTGAACATCGTGGACAGGGAGCAGAAGCTCACCTATAAGGAGGAGTTCAGCACGCTCTTCCCCTCATACAGTTCGGAACAGCTCAAACTGCTTTTTGCCCTCTTGGGTGAGGTCTTGTCCGAACAATGCGTCATTGTCGGAGACAAGCGTGTGGAGGTGGACTTTGAGAAGGCCCACACCCTACTCGCCCTCAACGACCGTCAGCTGCTCTGCATGCTCGTCGCAGAACCCTTCACCAAGGAGAAGGACCGGTCCAAGGCTGTGAATTTTGCAAACAACCTCATCGGCTACCTCCAGAAGATAGGGTCTTGCGATAACCTGTCGCTACAACTCCTGCTCAAACTCCTCTCCCTTAAGACCGGGATCGAGTATGAAGCCTCCCTTTTGGAAAGGCTGAGCACCCTGGGAGTGCTCAGCCTCAACGACATCTGGCAAGCAAACCACATTGAAGAGGAGAGTGAGCGCTCGACCCTGGTCATTGACAGCGACAATACCGTCAGTTACAGCGGTAGCTGCAGCGGGGATGATATCCTTTACCGTATCTCTGACTTGACAGTACTCGACCGTCAGACCAGCTACCAGGTCACAGCCCAGAGCTTTACCCGAGGCTTGGACGGCAACCTGAGCTGGGAAAAGGTCCAAAGCTATCTTGAAGAGAACAGCTATCCTCAAATGAGCGAGTCCTTGCTTAAGATGCTCGGCATCACACACGAACGGTACCAGCAGATCACCATCTACGACGGGATCGTACTGGTCACTGAAGATCGCGTGACCCGTCTTCTCACCCAGCTGGAGAGCATACAGGCTCACATAGTTGCTACTGTCGCACCGAACACCTTCCTGATGAAGAGGTCAACGGAGCAGGCATGGCGTAAGATCCTTGTGCAGAGCGGGGTGCTGGTCCCTGCCAAAAAGGCAGAGGCATATCTGGAAGTGGTGGAAGAGCGGGAGAACCCTAACTTTGAACTGCTTGTAGGTGAGAGTATGGTGGAGGCGGTGACTGCGGACATCCCAGGCATGAAAAAGATGCAACCTGCCCCCTTGGACAAATCCCTACGCCTGGCAATTGAAGTTTCGAGGTTTACCAAAGCCGAAAAAGCGGATCTTGAACAACGCTTCAAGGCGAAGATGATCCTAGTGAAGGAGCAGATCGTCGCCCAAGTGGTGAACGGTGTGGTTGAGGCGGGGGGGTTTGACTACCAAGGCAAGGTAGGACTCTGCCGTAATGCTGTGGGGAAGAAAAACATAGCGCTCCAGCTGATGCTCCCTGAACAGGAGCTGATCGTCCAGGCGCTGGAGGTTGCTTATACTGCAGACAAGGAAGCGCTCCTGAAAGCGGCGGTAATGCCCGATATGGAAGTTAAGATCATTCCTGTAAGCAAGATATTCCTAGTGAGGCAGCTACGCTACCACCTCGTCTAGAGCCTTATATTTCCGGATGGATCCAGTGGGGGTAATGGTAGCCGCTGAACGCCTCAAACTGGAGCTTCCCCTGCTCGAGAAGCATCTCCGATCCGCCTACGACACGACATCCTGCCTTAGTGGCCCTCTTGAAGAAGGGGGTCTCTCTTGGTTGGTAGATCAGCTCGTAGACTATCTCCTTCCCTGAAAAAGCGAAGGCAGAGACAGGATCTTCATCCAGATTGGGGTCCATCCCGACACTGGTCGTCTGTACGACAAGATCAAACTTCTTGCTGTAGAGATTGCAGTTTTCAAGAGAGTCGTAGTTGCTCATCGTCTCGTCGGCAAGCTGACGGGCTCTCTCCTCATTCCTATTGAGGATTGTCACCTTGATCCCATGATTATGCAAAGCCCAGACCACTGCCCTGCTCGCACCGCCAGCCCCTATGACCAGTGCGGTTCGTATCGCGCCCTGGGCAATCTCCTCTGCGATCGGAGCAAGGAAACCGTAGTAGTCGGTATTGGTCCCCTTCCACATGTTCTGGATTCTTGTAACCGTGTTACACGCTCCTATCTGCTTTACCTCACGGGTTATCCTGCCAAGATAAGGCTGGACATTCCTCTTATGAGGTACGGTCACCGAAAACCCATGGATCTGCAGCATTTCAGCAAGCTTGAAGAAAGCACGGACGGAATCGACGAGAAAAGGCACATAGATGGCATTGTAATGGATGGCATCAAAGCCCGGGTTGTGGATCCTGGGAGAGGCCGTATGGTAGACAGGGTTTCCGATGATACCGAACACATGGGTCTTCTCATCCACCCTGTCCGCACGATAGAGCTCACTCATAGTCCTGGCAGAGAGATGACCGGGCGCTGCCTGGGTATCGGAACAGAAGGTAAGCATCGAGCCGCACTTCTTGTAAAGAAGGCGCGTACAGATGCCGAACTCCCCCATACCGATGATTATCTTATCCTTGACCTGAGAGAGCTCGGCCTGGACCCTGAAGAGGGAGATGATGTCTATCATGCTCTTGGGAGTCACAGCAACCTTTGGGATATCGCCTTTGGAGGCTAGCTTGGCGATCCTGCCGTAGATGTCTGCAGGAACACAGGTGAAATCATGCAACGAGCGGATGATCCTCACTCCACGGTCCCTGAGGGAGCGTTCGAGGTCGACCTTCTGCTCCTGAAGCGGGTCTTTGAACTTCAGGTCGCTTTTTCTCACATCCTCTTCGATATCGACATAGGCGTAATCGCCTTTGGCAGTCTCATACAGAGTCTGAAGACGTGCCTTCTCACTGACACTGCATGCCCCCCCATCGCTTTTGCGACGGAAAGTAAGGATAACCGGCAAGTCCACAGTCGAAGGGAAAGACGAGGCTATTTTCTGCTCATCGGCATTGAGATGGTCAAGGCGGAGTTCAGCAAGGGATATCCACTTCCTGTTTTGTTCCACCAGGCGCCGGTTCTCCTCTAGGGTAGAGCCGGTAAGGGTAAGGCATAGCACTGTAAACCTCCTGGAGTTGGGTGGATTGTCCTAGAACACATGCTTGTGTTAAGGTTATCATAACGTCAAATAACGGGCTTTTCAACACCCGTTCACATAAAGGGGCAGTATAGTGGCAACCTTGCAGGTACAAAGCATGCACCTTGCATTTGCAGACAGGGATATTCTGGACGATGTGTCGTTTATCCTGACAGAAAAAAGCCGTAGCGCCCTCGCCGGAGGCAACGGAAGCGGAAAATCAACGCTTTTGAAAATTCTCAGCGGTCATATGGCCGCCGACAGCATGAATGTAAGCAAGACACGCGACCTTCGCATCTCCTATCTCCCGCAAAGCGACATCCTTTTTGAAGAAGGGAGCGTTTACTCTGAAGTGGAGAAAGGCTACGAACGCTTCAATGGGATGCTTGAAGAGAAGAGACTTCTGGAACAGGAACTCGCACTCTCGACAGAGGAGGAGAATACCTACCCTCTGCTGGTGCGACTCTCTGCTATCCAGGACCGCTTGCTTGACGATGGGTATTTTTCCCGCAAGGAGAAGATAGAACAGATACTCTCCGGCCTGGGATTCTTATCCTCTGACTTCGAGCGCCCCTGCCTGGAATTTTCCGGAGGATGGCAGATGCGGATCGCCCTTGCAAAGGTTCTTGTCGAGCAACCTACCATCATGTTGCTGGACGAACCTACCAACTACCTGGATATTGAAGCGCGATACTGGCTCAAGAACTACCTGAAAGTCTATCCCGGCGGAATCATGATAGTCTCCCATGACCAGACTTTTCTGGATGAGACTGTAAATGAGGTCTTCGAACTCTTCAGAGGCAAGCTCACCCGCTATAGTGGCAACTACAGCAAGTATCTGGAACAAAGGGAGCTTGAGATCACACAGCTCGAGGCAGCTTACAAGCTGCAGCAGGAGAAGCTTGAGAAGACCGGGGTCTTCATTGAGAAGTTCCGCTACAAGGCGACCAAGAGCAAGCAGGTGCAGAGCAGGATCAAGCAGATAGAGAAGATGGAGATGGTAGAGGTCCCTTCCCATCTTAAGCAGCTCTCCTTCACCTTCCCCCCCGCCCCCCATAGCGGTAACGACGTACTCATCGTGGAAAACCTGAACAAGCGGTATGAAAAGCAGGTCATATTTGATGACTTTTCATTTCACGTCAACCGAGGCGAAAGACTGGCGGTGACCGGAAAGAACGGTTCGGGGAAAAGTACGCTGCTGAGAATGCTCTGTGGGGATGATCTTGCCTATGAGGGTGTCATACGCCAGGGAAGTGGTGTCAGCATAGGATATTTTGCCCAGGATACAGAGAAGACGCTCGATCCCGGCCTGACCGTACTTGAGGAGGTAAGCAAGGTTGCGGCAACTGCAGACCTGCCAAAACTCCGCAACTATCTCGGGTCGTTTCTCTTCAGCGGGGATGATGTATTCAAGAGCGTATCGGTTCTCAGCGGCGGAGAGAGAAGCCGCCTTGCACTTCTGAAGATTCTGCTTCATCCGGTGAACCTGCTCATCTTGGACGAACCGACCAACCACCTGGACATCAATTCAAAGCAGATGCTGCTCAAGGCCCTCAAGCACTATGACGGGACGATGGTCTTCGTCAGCCATGATGCCCACTTCATCGAGCATATAGCTACGAGAATCCTCTACCTCACCAGCACTGACCCCCCGGAGTTCTTCGACGGCGACTACTCCTACTTCTCCTATAAGCTGGAAGAAAAGGAGAAGGTCGAGGAACAACAGGAGGCAAAAGCACAGAAGGAGGAAGACATACCTACTTCCGTGCTCTCCTACAAAGAGGCAAACCGGCAGAAGAATCGTCTGGCGACCCTGAGACGCCAGAGTGAAGAGCTGCTCGGCGAGCATGAGAAGCTGGAGGCCAAGCTGCTGGCTCTGGATCACAGCATGGCACTGGAAGAGAACTATACAGATGCGGATAAGATCAAGGCTCTAGTCGAAAAAAAGGCTCTCTTTGAAAGGAAGCTTGAAGAGAGTGAGGAGTTCTGGCTCCGTCTCAATGAAGAGGCTGAAAGCCTGGAGGCCTCCCTTGGCTAGATTGAATGATTTCTTTACGAGCGTTGTGCTCGCCTCCCAGTCGGTTGCGCGTAAAAGGCTGTTGGAAGAGTTGGGGCTTCACGTTACCATCGAGGTGACTCACTGTGATGAGAGCCATCAGGAGAGAGACCCTGCAAAAGCAGTCCGTCTTCTGGCAAAACGAAAGATGGAGGGATACAGGGCTGTCCATAGCCGGTATGAGGGAGCTGTCCTTACCTGTGATACCCTCGTTGCGTATGAAGACCGGCTCATAGGCAAACCCAAGGATCGTGAGGAAGCCAGGGCACAACTGCTGATGTTCAGCAACAAGAAGCAGGTGGTACACTCGGGGTGGGCCCTATGGTACGACAATACGCTCTTTGATGGCTGTGATGAGGCTACTGTCATCTTCAAGAAGCTGGATGAAAAGGCCATCGAAGCGTATCTCGATCTTGGAGAATGGAGAGGGGCTGCAGGGTCCTACAGAATCCAGGAGAGAGGAAAAGAGCTCGTACAGAGGGTGGAAGGTGACATTGCAACGGTAATAGGCTTGCCACTTTTACAGATTTCTGAAATACTTCTTGCAACTGTGCCCGTTAGTGATGGCGCAGAATATCCGCCCCTGCGGGGGTGAGTAATAGATG
>DUPO01000138.1 GCA_012838275.1 Spirochaetales bacterium | reverse complement strand
TGTTTCAGCATCAGATTGCTGAATGGTAGCCAGGTTGGGTCGAGCTTATACATAGTTTGTATTTTACCATGAGCTTAACCATGTTGAATAGAGGGTAAGTATTTATTATTAATTGATGAATAATTAATTTATAAGGTCTTTTTATTATATATATCTCGATATTTTAATTAATTTTGATGTTTATGTAAAAATAGCTGTTTATTGTCATGGTCTTTTGATTGACAGGATACGAAGGCTAGTTTACTCTACGGCAGTAGGCATCTGATTGTATATTCGATTTGAAGGAGAGTGTGTTATATGTATAAGCTTGATTCGTTTATGGCCGAACTGGAAAAAAGGAACCCTGCACAGCCGGAGTTCCTCCAGGCAGCCCGGGAAATTTTGGAAAGTATCATCGATGTTGCGAACGACAATCCCATGTATGAGAAGTTCAAGATTCTGGAAAGGATCACAGAACCAGACAGGATCTACTCCTTCCGTGTCGAGTGGGAGGATGACCAAGGGAACATACAGGTGAACCGCGGTCACCGCGTACAGTTCAATAACGCATTGGGACCCTACAAGGGAGGGCTTCGTTTCCACCCCAGCCTGAGCTTGGGAACCCTGAAGTTCCTAGGTCTTGAGCAGACCCTCAAGAATAGCCTTACCACACTGCCTATGGGCGGGGCAAAGGGCGGCAGTGACTTCAATCCCCGAGGCAAGAGTGATGGGGAGATCCTCCGTTTTTGTCGGTCCTTCATGACCGAGCTGGAAAAATACATCGGTCCTAATACCGATGTTCCTGCCGGAGACATGGGCGTGGGCATGAGAGAGATCGGATATATGTACGGCCAGTTCAAGAGAATCCGCAATGAGCACACCGGGGTGCTGACCGGGAAGAACCTCAATTTCGGCGGTTCCCTGATCAGGCCTGAAGCCACAGGCTTTGGTTCGATGTATTTTGCGAACCAGATGCTTATGGCAAACAACGATATCTTTGCCGGAAAGAGAATCTCCGTCAGTGGCTTCGGTAACGTCGCCTGGGGTGCTGTCATGAAGGCTACAGAATTGGGTGCCAAAGCCGTCACTATCAGTGGTCCTGATGGATATATCTATGATGAAGAGGGAGTGGGGACACCGGAAAAGTGGGCCTTCATGTCCTATCTTCGTGCTTCCAACAATGATGTGGTGGAGCCGTACGCCAAGAAGTTCGGAGCCAAGTTCGTACCAAACAAGAAGCCTTGGGAAGTTCCTGTGGATATGGCTTTCCCTTGTGCCATACAGAACGAGCTCACCTTAGAGGACGCCAAGACCCTGGTGGCAAATGGGGTGAAGTGTGTGGTGGAGACATCCAACATGGGCTGCACAGCTGATGCCACGATCTACCTTATCGATAATAAGATCCTTTTCGGCCCTGGAAAGGCTGCGAATGCAGGTGGTGTTGCCGTCTCGGGTCTCGAGATGAGCCAGAACGCCATGCACATCTCCTGGAGTGCTGAGGAAGTGGATGCCAAGCTGCATGACATCATGGTTAATATCCATGCCAGCTGTGTCAGGGAAGGAACTCAGGCGGATGGATATATCAACTATCTCAAGGGAGCGAACATCGCCGGTTTCAAGAAGGTCGCCGATGCTATGGTGCTCATGGGTTACTAGAACTACCCGTCTGCAAGCACGTAGGTTGCTCTTGGCTGATAAGCATGAACAGGGAGTCCTTAAGGGGGCTCCCTGTTCGTGTCACAGCTGCCGCCTGAAGGATCTTGTCCGCTCAGGTCTATTTTTTCTGGCACCTTACGCCTTTTCATTTTCGGGATGCGATTTGCCCGGTGATTTTTGATCATCCTTACTTTTGGATGACGCTAGGCACCGCCTCAAGCGGGTTCTCGAAAAGGCAGTTCTTTTTCAAAAGTGTTTCAAACGTAAGGGAAAAATACAACAGCACCTCTTCGGGTCTCCTATTGTACGGGCAAGGAGTTGTACGTTTTTTCCAAGGGAAATGGTGCAACGGTTTGTAGGGATTTTGTGTGGTCTTTTTGAGTTCATAGCATAATGGTATAAAACCTATATAACACTATATGTAGCGTTATGTAATTTTTATACCCCCACATATTTTGTTTTCATCTTGCAATCCTTTACTTGCCATGCTATGTTAGAGGTTGAAAAATAATCTATTTTTCACTGTTTGTGCCATGAAATTAATGAAGAAGTTTATATATTATGAGGGATTGTATGAGTGCTGTAAAAAATGAATTGAGCCCCCTGGGCAGAAAGATTTTCCTTGACCGCTATGCGTTGAAAGACGTGAAGAAAGAGACCCTGAATGTGGGTGATATCGTAGTTGCCGTAAGCAATGCGGCTACAGGTCAGCGAGAGATCGGGGTAATCACCTCCCTTGATGAAGACGATGCCATTACCGTCAAGTTGGATGATGGCAGCATTTTGAACGTCAAGCGCGAGGAGATCGACAAGCCTCTGGAGACCGATCCTGCACAGATGCTTGCCCGTGTGGCAAAAGGCATTGCTTCACAAGAGAAGGAGGAGGTTCGAGACAAATGGGAAAAAGAGTTCAATTGGCTTTTGGAGGATTGGAAGTTCGTCCCTGGCGGCAGGATCTTGACCGGTGCAGGCACCTCTCAGAACCTGACCTATTTCAACTGCTATGTAATCCCCTCTCCGAAGGACAGTCGTGGAGGTATTATTGCCTCCTTGGGGCAGATGACAGAGATAATGAGCCGTGGAGGCGGGGTAGGTATGAACATCTCCTCGCTCAGACCCAGACACAGCTACGTGAAGGGAGTAAACGGAAGGTCCAGTGGCTCGGTCAGCTGGGGAGGGCTCTACAGTTTCGTAACCGGGCTCATTGAGCAGGGAGGCTCGCGTAGGGGGGCTCTGATGCTGATCCTCAATGATTGGCATCCTGACATCATGGACTTCATCAACAGCAAGCGCGAGATGGGCAAGATCACCAATGCAAACATCAGTGTTGGCATCAGTGATGCTTTCATGGAAGCGGTCAGGACTGACGGCGACTGGGAGACATGCTTTCCCGATACCACCGATCCTGAGTACAACACTGTCTGGGACGGAAACATCCAAAACTGGAAGGACGGTGGGCATAAGGTCAATGTCTACCATCGCATGAAGGCTCGGGCCATATGGGACGCTATCATTGAGAGCGCTTGGGCTTCTGCCGAACCGGGTGTCTTCTTCGTTGACCGTTACAACCGGATGTCCAACTCTTGGTACTACAGCAGCATCCAGTGCACCAACCCGTGTGGTGAGCAGGGGCTTCCCCCTTGGGGTGTCTGTAACCTCGGATCCATAAATCTGAGCAAGTTTGTAAAAAACAAGAAAGTGCAATTCAAGGAATTGGGCAGGACCGTTCGTGGTTCGGTCAGGTTCCTGGATAATGTTATCGACGATACTCCCTATTTCTTTGATGAAAACAAGGAGCAACAGCAGTCAGAGAGGCGCATCGGCCTTGGTACCATGGGGCTTGCCGATATGCTCATCAAGATGGAGCTCGCCTATGGAAGCGAGGAGTCGCTCGCCTTTATTGATGAGCTTTTCAAGTTCATCTGTGTTGAGGCGTATACGGAGAGTGCTGACCTTGCCAAGGAGAAGGGGAGCTTCCCCCGCTTCGATGCTGAAAAGCTCCTGCAAAGCGGATTCATGGAGCAAATGCCAAAATCCGTGCGCGAAGATGTCCGTAAGAAGGGCCTTCGCAATGTCACCCTTATAACCCAGGCTCCTACGGGAACTACCGGTACTATGGTCAATACCAGTACAGGTATCGAACCCTATTACTTCTGGGAGTGGGAACGCACAGGAAGGATGGGCTCAAACATTGAGCGGGTGAAGGTCTATGACGACTGGGTGAAGGAGAACCCCGGCAAGGAAAAGCCCCACTACTTTGTCTCTGCGATGGACCTTGCCCCTGAAGGGCATGTGAAGGTGCAGGCGGCTATCCAGAAATGGGTGGACTCCTCCATCTCCAAGACAGGGAATACTCCTCGGGAGTATACCGTTGAACAGACAGCCAAGCTCTATGAGCTTCTGTATGACTTGGGATGCAAGGGTGGGACCACCTATCGTGATGGTTCCCGTGATACCCAGGTGCTGACTGCAAAGCAGGAGAAGAAGGAAGAGAAAAGGGAGGAGCCCCTCGCCTTTGCCGAACCCAAGCCTCGTGTGCGCTCTACCGTGCTGCGTGGGACGACCTACCGTAAGGCTACCCCCATCGGCACCGCCTACATCACGGTGAACTGTGACGGGCCTAACCCGGCCGATCTCTTTGAGGTCTTTATCAATGTGGCAAAGGTCGGCTCGGATGTCGCAGCTGATGCCGAGGGCCTTGGCAGGCTTATCAGCCTTATCCTGAGGATGCCTTCGGCTCTCTCTCCTGAACAGCGTGCCCAGGCGATCATAGCGCAACTGATAGGCATTGGAAGCGGCAGGTCCATGGGCTTTGGCAAGAACCGGGTCATGAGTCTTCCTGATGCGGTGGCTCAGGTGTTGCAGCAGCACATAGGGACTCCCATCTCAGAGGCACATGGTTCAAATCTTCCCGATGAGGAGGACGAGATAGAGGAGGCCGGTCAGCTGGACTTGGGGCTTGCTCCCTCGGTCAACAGTGTGAAACCCGATATCTGTCCTGTTTGTGGGAATGTGACCTTTGTAAACATCGAAGGGTGTAAGAAGTGTTTTTCCTGCGGCTACAGTGAGTGTTGAGTATTAGTAAAGTGATGCAGATTCTCTTTTTCCAGATGAATAGCTAGGACTTTATACCCCGTTTTTTTTTCAAAGGCGGGGTTTTCTCTGTACAGGGGCCTCGGTTAGAGCATCCATCAGATTTACATTGTCAGGACCATCATTGTTCGGTTGTTTTGCGCTGCTTCTGCTTGTAGGTAATACTTGCCGGAAATCTGGGGTTGGGCAGGCACCCACAGAGATGATTTTAAGTTTAACTGTTGGTGGGGACAGGAAAATCATGCAGGTGTGGTTGCAAACGATTCCTTATTGGTTTATCATTGGTTCTTGGGAAATCCTCGTAGGATTTTTTTATTTTGCATAGGGTGACCCTACAAGGTCACATCAAATATTGTATTATGGAGTGTCAAAATGGGTAACAAAAAAATGGTTACTATTGACGGAAACACCGCTGCTGCGCATATCGCATATGCATTCAGTGAGGTAGCCGCAATTTATCCCATCACCCCGTCTTCACCTATGGGTGAATACGCAGATTCCTGGGCCAGTACCGGCCGTGAGAATCTCTGGGGAAAAAAAGTAGAGATCATGGAAATGCAGTCAGAGGCAGGTGCAGCAGGTGCTGTTCACGGTGCTCTGGCCGCCGGTGCGCTGACCACCACATTCACTGCAAGTCAGGGATTGTTGTTGATGATTCCAAACATGCATAAGATTGCAGGGGAGATGATCCCTACCGTATTTCACGTGTCTGCACGATCACTCGCAGCTCAGTCATTGTCAATTTTTGGCGATCACTCCGATGTAATGTCCTGCCGCAATACCGGATACGCAATGACTTGTGCATCCAGTGTACAGGAAACCATGGACATGTCTTTGGTTGCTCACCTTGCAACCCTTGAAGCACAGGTTCCCTTCCTGAGTTTCTTTGATGGTTTCAGAACTTCCCACGAACTGCAGAAGGTCGAGGAGATTTCCTACGACGAGATCAGACCGTTGGTGAATGAAGAGTACATACGTCGCTTCCGCGAACGCGCACAGAGACCTGAGAAACCAATGCTCAAGGTTGCAGCGCAGAACGAAGACGTATACTTCCAGGGCCGCGAGACCGTCAACCCCTACTACAACGCTATCCCCGAGATGGTGCAGAAGTACATGGACCAGGTTGCAAAGGTCACCGGTCGCCAGTACCACCTCTTTGACTATGTCGGCGATCCTGAAGCGACTGACATTGTTATTGTCATGGGTAGCGGTGCTGACACCATGGAATGGGCAACTGAGTACATCAACAAGAAGGGCGGCAAGACCGGTCTTCTGAAGATCCGTCTCTACCGTCCGTTCAGTGCGAAGCATTTCGTAGATGCCATTCCCCAGTCCGTAAAGCGCATTGCAGTGCTCGACAGGACCAAGGAACCCGGTAGCCTCGGCGAGCCCCTTTACCAGGATGTCATCACTGCCCTTTCACAGATGGGTCGCAGCGAAATCAAGGTCATCGGCGGACGCTTCGGTCTTTCCAGTAAGGATTTCACTCCTTCACATGCAAAGGCTGTCTACGACCACCTTGCAGGCGCTGCTTTCAATAACTTCACTGTCGGCATCAATGACGACGTGACCAACCTCTCAATCCCTGTGAAAGAGAAGATCAACGTATCTCCTAAAGATGTTGTTTCCTGCATGTTCTGGGGCCTTGGTTCTGACGGTACCGTCGGAGCAAACAAGAACTCCATCAAGATCATCGGTGACAACACTGACCAGAATGCACAGGCATACTTCTCCTACGACTCGAAGAAGTCCGGTGGTATCACCATCAGTCACCTTCGCTTTGGTAACAGCTCCCTTGATATGCCTTGGTTGATCGACCATGCCGACTTTGTCGCTTGTCACAACCCAGCTTATGTTGGTCGCTATGACATGCTTGCTCCTCTGAAAGAGGGTGGGGTGTTCCTTTTGAACAGCCAGATCCCTTCTGATGAAGTATTTGAGCACCTGACTCGTGAGATGCAGGAAGAGATCATCGCCAAGAAGATCCGCTTCTACAACATCGACGCCCTCGCAATTGCAGAGGCTGCCGGTCTCGGATCACGCATTAACACTGTCATGCAGGCTGCTTTCTTCAAGATCAGTAAGGTCCTCCCCGAAGATGAAGCGATTGACTTGATCAAGAAGTACATCCGCAAGACCTTCCTCCGCAAGGGTGAAGATATTGTCAAGAAGAACTGGGATGCTGTTGATGGCGCTAGCGCTGCCCTGCATCTTGTCAAGATTCCTTCAAAGATCACCAAGAGCTATGAACCGGCTCGCCTGATCCCTGAGAATGCTTCTGACTTCGCAAAGAACATCATGGAACCGATCATGCACCTCAAGGGCAATGATATTCCTGTGTCCCAGATGTCCTTTGACGGACTGCTGCCTACTGGAACTGCAAAGTTCGAGAAGCGCGGTGTCGCTCCGTTCATCCCTCATTGGATCGCAGAGAACTGTATCCAGTGTAACCAGTGTGTGCAGGCTTGTCCTCACGCAGCGATCAGAGCCAAGCAGATTGATCCTGCTGACCTCGCCGGTGCTCCAGAGACATTCAATGTCCTGAAGTCAAACACCAAGAACACTCGCGACCTCAAGTACAAGATTCAGGTTTACACTGAAGACTGTGTCGGTTGTGGTGTCTGTATCGAAACATGTCCTGCAAAGACCAAGGCTCTTGAGTTCAGTCCCATTGCAGTGGAGAGAGAAGCCGGTCAGTTTGACAACTTCAAATTCTTCGAGGATCTTCCGTACGATGTGCTCGATGGTGTGGCTGAGTCAACAATTAAGGGTCTGCAGTTCAAGCAGCCTCTCTTTGAGTTCTCCGGTGCTTGTGCCGGTTGTGGTGAGACACCTTACGTCAAGATGGTTTCCCAGATCTGCGGTGACCGCATGATCGCAGCCAACGCGACCGGCTGTTCCTCAATCTACTCCGGTACATTCCCAACCACTCCATACACTGTTCGTCAGAGCGATGGCCGTGGTCCAGCTTGGGGCAACAGCCTCTTTGAGGACAACGCAGAGTATGGTCTTGGTATGAGACTTGCCGTTGATTCCAACAGGAACCAGCTCAAGATCTACATCGACCAGCTTTTCGAGCTCGGTACAACCGATGCTTTCAAGGCTGCTGTTGAGAAATCCCTTGAACTGTGGAGTGAGTCGACTGATGCTTCTGTAGAAGCCCAGAAGGCTGTCCAGGCTCTCCTTCCCGAGGCAATTGCTGCAGCAAAGACTCCTGAGCAGAAAGCGGTGCTTGCAAAGATCGACGAGCTGAAGGATTACTTCTCTGACAAGGTTGTCTTCATCATCGGTGGTGACGGTTGGGCTTACGATATCGGTTATGGTGGTGTTGACCACGTTCTTGCTTCCGGCAGAAACGTAAACATCCTCGTACTCGATACGGAAGTTTACTCCAACACTGGTGGCCAGGCTTCCAAGGCTACTCCGATCGCAGCAGTTGCAAAGTTTGCAAACGCTGGTAAGGAGATTGGCAAGAAGAACATGGGCTTCATGAGTATGGTCTACGGCCATGCATATGTCGCATCCATCTCACTTGGAGCTAACAGGAATCACGCTCAGAAAGCTCTGCAGGAAGCAGTAGCATGGAACGGTCCTTCGATCGTCTTCTGTTACTCTCCTTGTATCAACCACGGCATTAACATGCGTTACAGCCAGGTTATTATGAAGGAAGCTGTCGAGAGTGGTTACTGGCCTCTGTATCGCTTTAACCCTGCACTTGAAGAAGGTAAGAGATTCTCCTGGGACACCAGGCCTGCTACTAAGTCTTACCAGGACTTCATCAAGGGCGAAGTGCGTTACACTTCACTGTACAAGACCAACCCGGATAACGCTGAGGCATTGTTTGCCAAGGCTGAAGCTGATGCGAAGCATCGCATGAG
>DUPO01000010.1 GCA_012838275.1 Spirochaetales bacterium | reverse complement strand
CCATAGTGCTTTCGGAATGCCCTCCTGAAAGTCTGGCTGTTGGCATACCCGCAGAGAGCGGTCACCTCGTTGATGGTCATCTGCCTCTCGCTGAACATGCTTGCCGCCCGGGCAAGTGTTGGCTTCCACATTAAACAATTACACAACTCTTAAAATTATCAAGGTGTCTTAGACAAAGTATCACATTATATTCTGAATTTCTTGTTTTTCATACATAGAGATTTTACCTAATCACCAATCAAAAATAAATATCCTGCTAGTATCTACTGGTAAAAGAATTATTATCCTTTCTAGGGGTTGACTAATTCATTCTTTTCTATGTATGATGGCATACATATACTATGAGAAAAAATACAGTTATTCGCCATTTTACCAAGAGAACAAACGTCACATACCTCTATTGGGGGCATTCGATCTACATTCAGGGTCAGGATTACCCCGATGTGAAGAAAAAGTGCATAGGAAAGATCGACAGCAAGGGTGAATTCGAACCCAACAAGACCTTCCTTTCCTTTTCACCTGAGGAGCAAATGGAGACAGGATTGGTCGATGAGCCTTACCTTCCCCTGTACTCCAGGGGGGATGTCGGTACCTATGATTACAAGATGTTCGGCTTCACCTCCTTGCTTGAGACAGCAGCAAAGGAGAGTGGTGTCTGGCAGTCCCTTAAGAAGGTTTTCCCAAATGACTGGCAACAGCAGCTGACCATTGTGGAAGCGATGATGTCCTGTCCTGACAGGGCCCTGTACAGTCCCAAGCACTTCCATGATGTATGCTGGCACACGATGGTTGATACACCGACAGAGTACAGCATAACCAAGGCTCTGGAGGCTGTGGACCCCGAGTCGAGGGAACGGTTCTTCGGCGATTTCGAGCGAAGGACCGCCCTGAAAAGGAAGGAGATGAACCCTTTAGGGGACATGGTTGTCATGGCGCTGGATACGACCTCGATTTCTACATTCTCGGCAATGCTGGAAGCTGCGAAATTTGGCAAGAACAAGGAAAACGACCTGATGGCCCAGGCAAACCTGCTGATGATCTGTGATGCCGTCACCGGCATCCCCCTGTACTTCCGCTCCCTCCAGGGTAACTGCTCTGATAAGACTGTCCTTGAGGTCACCCTCAAGGAGCTAAAGAACGCTGAGTTCCGCAAGGGTACGATACTGCTCATGGATAGGGGTTTCTACAGCATGGCTGTTATAATAATGCTGTTGAAAAGTGGCTTCCAATTCATCATGGGAATGCCCCTGACAGCCCCCTTTTACAAAAAAGCTATCAGAGAAGCCTATGACGTAATTCTTGATACTGAAAACTACTACCCCTCAATCGGCATGCATGCCTGGACAAAGACCATCAGCATTGCTGCCCCAAGAAGGGGCAGAGGGCCCAACAGCCATGATCTTGCCCTCTACCTTTTCCATGATTCGCAGAAACAGGCAGAAGACCAGCAGAGGCAAGCCCGAAAATTTGCAAAAATGAAGGAGGCACTTGAGTCAGACAGGAGCCTCTATAAGAAAAACAACTCCTACGGCAAATACTTTGACCTTGAGTATGATGTTGAAGGTGAGTTTATGGGTGTAGCCAACAACAAGGAAGCGCAAAGGGACAAGATGAAGGAGTGTGGCTTCTTCGGCTTCCTTGGTCCTGTAGGCCTCAGCTGTGAAAAGGTCCTTGGTCTTGTCAGGAACAGGGACTATATTGAGAAGGACTACGAGTGCTACAAGACCAGGATGAGAAGGCCAAGGCACAGCCTTGAGGAACATCTTGAAGGAAAGATATTCCTTGTCTACATCACCACCATCCTGGAGATGTGGATCCGTAGGAGAATGGACGAGTATCTCCTCTTTGACAAGTACTCTTTCAACGATCTGAGGGATGAGATTTTCTCTGCAAAGTGGAGGAAGCCCAAGGGCAAAACTTTTGATAAGGGAGAATGGTGTGAACTGACCTTGGAGATGCAGAAGCTCTTCTACATATTTGGAGTAATGAAGGCCAAGGACCTGAGGGATGACATACCCAAGATGGTGGAAAGGGAGCTGCGCAAAAGACAGCTCAAGCATGGGTTGCCAGCAGTTGGGTGACCACTGGTCTGCCTATGTACAAAAATCAAGAAATTCAGATTATAAGGCTATAAATACGATAGCCAAGACCTTGAAGGGCGCCTTCAAGGTCAGCGAGGACTATCAGGAAGAAAAGATTGAAGAT
>DUPO01000137.1 GCA_012838275.1 Spirochaetales bacterium | reverse complement strand
TTCCAATTTTCATTCTGAAAAATTATTTGACATCTCTCCCCGACTGGGGTACAGTAATTCTTAGATAAAATAAATTGGAGGCTCTATGGCCACTGTACAACTGAAAAACATTTGTAAGGTTTATGATGGAAACGTCAAAGCTGTCGATAATGTAAACATCGACATCAAAGACCGGGACTTCGTAGTCTTGGTTGGACCTTCGGGTTGTGGTAAGTCCACAACACTTCGCATGATTGCTGGTCTTGAAGACATCACCAGCGGAGAACTCTACATTGACAACAACCTTGTCAACGACGTTCCCCCAAAAGACAGAGACATCGCAATGGTTTTCCAGAACTATGCTCTGTATCCCCACATGACCGTGTATGACAACATGGCATTCGGTCTTAAAATCCGCAAGTTCCCCAAGGAAGAGATTGACCAGCGCGTACGCGAAGCTGCAAAAATCCTTGAAATTGAAGAGCTCCTTGAAAGAAAACCCAAGGCACTGTCCGGCGGACAGAGACAGCGTGTTGCTGTTGGTCGTGCCATTGTACGTAAGCCAAAGGTATTCCTCTTTGACGAACCCCTCTCTAACCTTGATGCAAAGCTTCGTGTCCAGATGCGTGCTGAGATTTCCTCACTGCACAGCCGCCTGAAGGCTACGATGATCTATGTAACCCATGACCAGGTTGAAGCACTGACAATGGCCGACGTTATTGTTGTCATGAAGTTTGGCGTCATCCAGCAGATCGGCGGTCCCCTGGCACTCTACAATGATCCCCAGAATAAGTTCGTCGCAGGATTTATTGGTTCACCACCAATGAACTTCCTTGAAACCGCTATCGAGGCTGATGGTAACGACCTTTATGCAAATGAAGGCACCTTCCGCCTGAAGCTGACAGCTGAACAGAAAAAAACACTCACACCCTATGTCGGCAAGAGCGTAACTTTCGGCATTCGTCCCGAAGATGTCAAGTTCAGCCACGCTAATAAGGATGGAGAGACCATCAATGGCCGCGTAAGTGTTGTAGAGCCCCTCGGTTCTGAAACCCACGTCTACATTGCTACCTCCAAGAGTCAGGTTATCGGAAAGATCGACCCGACAGTAATCCCCAAGGTTGACAGCGATATCTACTTGATTCCTGATATGGCTAAAGTCAAGTTCTTTGACCTTGATACCGAGCAGGTTATCAAAGCTGTAAAATAAGCTAATTTAGCAGACCTAATAAAGAACCGGTTCAAACGAACCGGTTCTTTTATTTGTGCTTGTATCTATTGTTGCTTATGATTACGCAGCGAATACCATCTCAAGCCTTACATATTGACGCTATCGACATATTTGATATCTTCAACAACCAGGAAACAGTGCTTGTCAATTGCTCGTGCAGACTTGAGGACCTTCTTGGCTTCTCTTCTCCTCACCTGTACAAAGAGAAGGACCACTTCACTGTCACGCCCCTGCCCTATGAATTCTGTGACACGAAAACCTTCACTCCTGAGTTTTGCAGCAACTTCCCTACCCTTCACACTGAAGACTTTCACCACCTGCTCCCCTATCTTCAGAAAGCTCTCCAAGGTAATTCCAACGAATGTACCTGAAGCGAATCCAAGTGCATACGCCAATGCCGTCAACGGATCAGTGAGGTTTGTAAGTACCTTGGAAACGGCGAAAACCCAAACCAGGGACTCGAAAAAGGCGATGAAAAAGGTAATTGCACGCTTGGACCGTACGATCATCGCATGACGAAAAGTGCCCAAGGAGACATCAAACACCCTTGCAACAAAAATAAGCAAGGCCAACAATATAGATTCTTTTGAAAACACAAAGGTACCCTCAAATTTTTAGATATTTCAGTACGATACATGCCTAGTGAGGCAGTGCCCTATCAGCACAGTAAGGTATTACAAAAAAACAAACAAGATACGGGGAAAAATAATGGCAGCTGTATGGTAACCATTCCTAATCCGGAATATTACCATGCAGCTTTTCAATTTTTCCTAGGTTCGCTAAAATAGGGCCTTGTAGAGACTCTTCACAGCTTCCTGTGCCTGGATATCACTCACCCCGATCAGGATGGAAGTATCGGATGATCCGTAGTTGAAGAAGTTCAAGCCTATCTTGTCATGAGCCAAGGCGTTGGTGCTTGTTGCAATTACAGAACTGTGCTGCATTACACCAGATCCTATGATGCCGACAATGGCATGCCCATGGTCAATGGATACTTCCTCAAGATCAAACTCCCCCTTCAGCCTGCTGCACATTGCATCGAGGACACTGTCACTGGCCTGCGTTGTCTCAAAGAACCAAACCATACTGTCGACCCCGAACAAGGAGAAGGAAGGACGGACACCAAAGATATGGAGCATGGTCAACAAGGCATGTCGGATACCTGTTCGCTTGAAAAGCATGAGCTTTCTCAATGAGAGACGGCTGAAGCCACCTTTGCCAGAAATACCTACCAGAGGGTGGTCCCCTATCTCACGGGTAGGAAGGATCATGGTCCCATCATCAGAAGGAGCATTGGTATTCTTCACATTGATGGGTATGCCTGAAGCAAGAATTGGTGCTATGGCCTCTTCATGAAACACTCCGGCACCGACCCCTGCAAGTTCCCTGACTTCACGGTAGGTCATCTCTTTTATGACCTTGGCATCAGGGATGAGCCGGGGGTCTACTGAGAATACCCCGGACACGTCTGTCCAGTTCTCATAGGTTTCTGCCTTGGTGGCACTGGCGAGAATAGCTCCTGTAATGTCGGAACCTCCCCTGCTGAAGGTCTTCACCTTCCCTTCGGGATCACAACCATAAAAACCCGGAACCACGTACTTCACATTGGGCTTGAGCGCCTTCTTGAGATTATCCCATGTCTCGGGATTTACCGTCCCATCATGATTGATGACAATAAGGGGATCGGTATCCAGGAATTCCCAGCCAAAGTAGGTTGCGACCATCCTTGCTGCGAGATATTCGCCCCTGCTCGCTGCGTACTCAGCACCATGGCCGGCATCTATCATCTGCCTCACCTCTTCCAAGACTGGGAGAAAGGGCTTTGTCTGGAGTCCCAAATCGGAGAGGATGGTGGTGTATCTAAGGGATATTTTCTTGAACAGATCCTTACAGGAGAGCTCTTGCTGGACCATAGCATTACATGCGTACAGCATGTCGGTGACCTTCTCGTCATCCTTGGATCGTTTGCCAGGTGCGGAAACAATTATAACCTGCCGTCTCGGATCTGAATCGACAATCTTTTTGACTTTTTTTATCTGTTGGGCTTCAGCTACTGAGCTTCCACCAAATTTACATACTATCATAAGGGATACCTCCCGGCATCTAGACTTTACTAGTGTCTATTGTATTGAAGGAGTAGCAGTTGTGCAAGAGAATAGAAATACTGCCACAAGAGCGGCATATTGCAGTGAGGCAGGCCAACATTTAGCTGATACCCTACGGCGCATGAAAGTGACACAATGCAAGATTCCAGCCGTTCGATCTCCTCTTTGGGCGCTGTATGACCGAGAGTGGGGCTTTCTCATTTGCAGTGAAGTACAAAAGTCCCCTTCCTTTACATTAAAGAGCGACTATGATACTACTATCTAGCCGAAACTCATCGGAATAAGGAATTTCAGTGCAGTCAATTCAAGAGAACAAGATGGGCATCAATCCCATACCAACATTAGTACTTTCCATGTCCTTCCCCATCATGCTGAGCATGATGGTCCAAGCCTTATATAATGTAGTGGACAGCATATTTCTAGCCCAATACAGCGAGGCTGCCCTCACAGCCGTCTCTCTGGCCTTTCCCATGCAGAACCTGCTCATCGCTGTGGCAGTAGGAACATCCATGGGAGTCAACTCCCTGCTGGCGAGAAAACTCGGGGCCAAGGACTATGTAGGGGCTGAAAAGGCAGCCAACAACGGCCTTACCCTCTCCTTCTTCAGCTGGATACTCTTTGCTATCATGGGACTCTTCTTCTCCAAGGTCTTTTTTGGATTCTTTACAGATGATCCCACCCTCCTGCAGATGGGGACACAGTATGTCACCATCTGTTTCTTCTTCTCGCTTGCCATTTTCATCGACATAACGTGCGAGCGCATCCTTCAAGCTACTGGCGATACCGTCCGCCCCATGATCATCCAGAGTACAGGGGCAATCATAAATATCATTTTGGACCCAATCCTTATTTTTGGACTGTTTGGCTTTCCATCGCTCGGCGTACTGGGAGCGGCCATCGCCACTGTCATCGGCCAGCACGTAGCAGCCCTCCTTGCAATATACTTTGTACGCAAAAACAAAGAGGTCAGGATAAGGGCAAGATACTTCAGGCTTGAAAAGCGTACGGTCATCGATATCTATGCAGTCGGACTCCCTTCGATCATCATGCAGGCGATCGGGACGGTGATGACAACCAGCCTCAACAAGCTGCTCATCTCCTTTGGAACGGCAGCCGTCTCAGTCTTCGGGGTATACTTTCGCTTACAGTCATTTGTCTTTATGCCAATCTTTGGCCTCAACAGCGGAATGACTCCGGTCATGGCCTTCAACTACGGAGCAAAACGCCCCAAGAGGATGATGGCGACCCTAAGGGTCGGATTTATTGTCTCCTTCATCATCATGACAACAGGATTCATCATTTTCATACTCTTTCCCGCAACACTGCTCTCCTGGTTCAACGCCTCCCCCGAGATGCTGGCGATAGGAAAGATAGCCCTGCCGAGGATAAGCCTCTGCTTCATCAGTGCAGGCATATGCATCACCTTGGGGGCCCTCTTCCAAGCTGTAGGGGATGGATACATCAGCATGCTCATATCCATAACCCGTCAGCTCATCTTCCTGCTTCCCATAGCATACCTGCTGGGGCACTTTCTAGGACTCAACGCCCTCTGGTATGCCTTCATCATTGCAGAGAGTTCCGCTCTGGCGCTATCACTCATCTTCTTTGCAAGGGTCTACAGAAAGCGGATAAAACCGCTCTATGCAATAATCAAATGAGTTGACCTCAC
>DUPO01000136.1 GCA_012838275.1 Spirochaetales bacterium | reverse complement strand
TGTTACGTGTTTAATCATTTTCATCTCCTATGATATATACTATACAAATAATATCTCTTATCGTATAGATAAAGTAATACTTTTATTTGATAATGGCAACTACTTACAAGGAGAAATCTATGTACCCCCTTCTGGATCTCCATTGTGATACTCTCTATGCCCTGCATAACAAGCCTCAGGCAGGGACCCTGCTTGCAAATTCCCTTCATGTCGATATTGAGAGGATGGAGAGGGCCGCCCATGTGACTTCATGCTTTGCAATCTTTGTGGACAGTGAAGAGTCCCCATCGCCTTGGGAGGCAGCCTGTGATCTCCACTCCCTGTTCCTCTCCTCACTGCAAGCAAATGAGGGCCGTCTGAGGCAGGTAAGCTCATCAGAGGAGATAGTGGACAATCCTCTTGTAGGAGCCATGCTCAGCTGTGAGGAGGGCCAGATCCTGGAAGGGGATCTCTGTCGCCTCTCTGTACTCAGGAGCTGGGGTGTCAGGATAGCGAGCCTCACTTGGAATTATGAGAATGATCTGGGTTATCCGCACTCGATGCCAACGAAGGGGCTCAAGGGCCTTGGCTTGGAGGCGGTCTCTGAAATGGAGAGGTTGGGCATCATCGTTGATGTATCCCACCTCAGTGATGAAGGTTTCTTTTCGGTGATGGAACACGCAAGGAAGCCTTTTATAGCCTCACACTCCAACTGTCGCTCATGTACTGCTGTCTCTAGGAATCTCAGTGATGAGATGCTTCGTTGTCTTGGAAAGGCAGGAGGTGTCGCAGGCTTGAATTTCTGTCCTTCCTTTCTTTCAGCGGACAACAAGAAGAGTCGTCTCTCCGATATTGTCAGGCATGCAAAGCATATGCGAAACAAGGGTGGTCGGGATATTTTGGCAATAGGGACTGATTTTGACGGTATCGGGGGAAAGCTTGCCATTGAGGATATCTCCGGAATGGAGATGCTATGGGATGCACTGTCCCATGCCGGCTTCACCCAGACAGAGCTAGAAGGGATGTGGCGAAAGAATGCTTTGCGGGTGCTTAGCGCATAGAGCGCAGCAAATCCTTGTCATCAGCGCTTACCCTATAGGATTCGACGCACTTCTGGATTGCTTTTTTCCGTACCTTCTCAGCGAGGATGCCCTTCTCCAAATAGGCTATAGCCTCATCCCTATGTTTTGCCACTGCAGTTGCAAAAGCCCAGGCAAGGCCCATATTCACATAGTAATGATCGCTGTGCACTGCCTTGAGAAGAGCGAGTACCTCTTTGACATACTCGTCTGTAAGATAGTTTGTCATCATCGCAATGGTTGAGAAACGAATGTCCCAAGGATCGGTCGAATCAAGATAGCTCTTGACCAGTGGCCAATACTCCCTTTGTTCTGATCTGGGAGCAGTGAAACAGGAACATAAGCAGTCATTGGTAGCCCAGCTGTCATTGTACGCCAGCAGCCTCGCCAGATAGCGGGTATTGGTTTGCAGGTCCAGATCGAGGAAGCCAAACACCTTATAGGC
>DUPO01000135.1 GCA_012838275.1 Spirochaetales bacterium | reverse complement strand
TTCCCAGCCCCATCGCTGAGGCGCCCGGTCAATCTACCAGATTTCAAACCATCCAGTCAAGGCCCTGCGGACCTTTTCCCGAAGCTTTCCATCCGGCCATTGCTTGCCGAACAAGATGGGATACTACACTGCCTCATGTTTTTTGTCCAGCGCTTTTTTCATTTATTTCAATTCCCTCCTGTTTTTTACTTTCCATTTCCATATGTTTGCTTACTGTATAGAAAGTAAGCATACCAGAAGTATCTTTTACTCCTTGATATATTTTCCCTTTACAGAGTATTGTACTGAAGATGGGAGGACGTTCATCATGGAATATATCAGACAGACCATAGAACAAGATTTACCTTATCTCTATCAGATAAGTTTACTCACTGCATTTTCAGGTCTTGATGGGACGCCTTATTACCATGATCCTTACTGCGTGGGCCACTACTATGCAATCCCATATTTCTTTTTTGAACCCTCTCTCTGTTTTACAGCCGTAGATGAATACAACAGACCTTCCGGCTATATAGTGGGGACAAGCGACACAGTTGCCTTCAATACATGGATGAGCAGCTATTGGCTACCACCGCTCAGGCAACACTACTCGCACATCAATACGTTCAAAAGTGAAAATGAAGAGAATGTGATTCGACTTATCAACAAGGGACCGGGAGAAGGTGTGTGGGAACATGTCGGCTATCCTGCACATCTGCATATCAACCTGCTTGAAAACCTCCAAAGCAAAGGACTGGGAAAAGCCCTGATGCTCACCTTCATGGAGAACGTACAAAAAAAGGGCGTTGCAGGCATTCACCTAGGAGTGGATGGACGCAACACCCGTGCTTTTGGCTTCTACGAAAAGATGGGATTTACCAAACTGAAGCAGCCCGCTTGGGGCGCTGTCTTCGGCCTCAAGTTCTAGTCCGGATCCCCACCCCACTTTATCTGCAAATATTCGAGGTCGCTGGCAAGACGATTGATCGCATTGGTGAGGCGAACTGCGCGTTTTTCCTCCAGATCCTTCTCCTTACCTGCTGCCTCCAGACGGCTGACTACAGACAGAAGAGTAGCCTCCTCCTTCTTGAGCAGTGCAACAGCTTCTGAAAGTTCGCGAAGATAGGGCGACACAGAGTCATCGACCCTCTTCGCCGCGGGCAACGAGGCCTCATCCAAGAGATTGAAATGTTCCAAAATCCTAGGGGCATAGGCCCTGATCCCCAAGGTGCTTGAAACAAAAGAGGCAAACCAAGGAGCAACCTCCTTATCACCGTGGACAATGAAAGCCAACTTCGGTTCCTTTTTGAATGACGTCAGCCATTTCACCAGACCACTCTGGTCAGCATGACCACTGATACCGTGGAGCTCTGCGACTTCGCACTTCACATCGATAAGTTCCCCGAAAAGGGTAACATGCCTGGCTCCATCCAGAATTGACCGCCCTAAGGTCCCTCCAGCTTGAAAGCCGCTGAACAGTACGGTACTTTCAGGCCTCCAGAGATTGTGCTTCAAATGGTGCTTGATCCTCCCTGCCTCACACATGCCGCTACTGCTGATGATGACGCTGCTACCCTTACGCCGGTTCAGGGCCTTGGACCCTTCAACAGCGGTTATGGTTGTCAGGGAGGGAAAAATGATCGGGTTGATGCCTTTGTCTACCAGAGCCATGGTCTCCTCATCCATATATCCGAAAATATTTCCTGCAAACACATTGGTAGCCTTCACAGAGAGGGGACTATCGACAAAGACGGGAAATTCAGGAAAGGAAGGGCAGAGCTTGTTCTCGATGATAACCCTCAGCAGATAGAGTATCTCCTGGGTCCGTCCAACCGCAAAAGCGGGAATGACCACATTACCGCCTCGGAGGAACGTCCGTTCCACAATATCAGCCAACTCCTGCGCCCGCACACTGGTGGGGACAGCATATCCTACAGCATTCTTGGGTCTGCTGTGCAGGCGGTTGCCATAAGTGGACTCCATTATGACGAAATCAGCATTGTCGATATACTCGGGATCCTTGATGAGAGGTTGGTCAAAGTTGCCGATATCACCGCTGAAGACCAGTTTGCGCTTCTCCTTGCCTTCCTTAAGCCAGAGCTCAACAGAGGAAGAGCCCAACAGATGCCCCGCATCGACAAAGCGGGCTTTCATCCCACCACCTAGGTCGACAATGGTCTCATATTCACATGGCACGAAATACTGCATCGCCCTCTTGGCATCCTCTACAGTATAGAGGGGCTCCACATCATTTTTGCCTGCTCGCCGTGCCTTGCGGCTTTTCCACTCCGCTTCACTCTCTTGGATGTAGCCGCTGTCGGCCAGCATGATCTCACACAGGTCGATGGTTGCCGGAGTCGTAAGGATTTTCCCCTTAAAACCATCCTTTATCAAAAGAGGAATTCTGCCGCTGTGATCAATATGGGCATGAGTAAGAAGAAGATAATCAATGGACGAGGCAACAAAAGGAAGTTCAGTTCCTGACTCCCGTTCATCATTTCCCTGGGGAAGACCGCAATCGATCAAAATGTTTTTACCTGCACACTCTACTAGCGTACAACTTCCGGTCACCTGTTGCGCAGCGCCAAAAAAAGTAATGTTCATAGATGCTCCTTACCTATAAGATACGATTGAATAGCACAGGATGCAACTTATATAAGAAATCCGTTTT
>DUPO01000134.1 GCA_012838275.1 Spirochaetales bacterium | reverse complement strand
TGAGCGACCCATGAAGAATGTCAATGATGTCCTCAAGCTTCTCCCTCGACTCATTGAGCAGGCCGAGGTCCGTCGGATACCTGATATCGGCAGGAACACAGGTTGCGTCAACAAGAAGCTTCCCTTTGTGTCTTTCTTCTTTCCCAGAAGTCTCAAGCATCCCCATCCCTGCCGCAAGATGCGGAAGCATTCCCATCTTGACCATCAGAATCCTTTGATTCGATTTCCATCATCCGTTTGACTATCTTCTCATTGATTTCACAAAGCATGTCCTTGGAGATGCGCTTGCGAAAATGGACAAGTGAAGATGCCTCGAAAGGAGCCTCGTCCTGGTAGCTCTCCAACCCCAACAGATATTGATAGTAGGGATTCTCCCTGATGTCCTCCACCAACTCCTCATCAGTGAGATTCTTCATCTCCTTGATGAGCAATGCCCCAAGGGCCATACGGAACGGTTTGGCGGGGTTTCCTGTCTTTGAAGGGAAGTGCTCTGCATAATCCGATTCAAACTCTTCCCAAGGGATAAGTCGGGAAAGACGCACCCAACGGTTCCTCGGGTTCAGCTCACCACCGAATTTCAAATGGAAGGGCACAAACTCCAACTGGCCGGTATTTTCTTTTTCTTGGTACACATACAACTCCAGGTGCAAGGGTTTTGCAGTGAGTATCAAACCAAATACACTCTAGCAGCATGACCATCCTTTTTGTATAGTGGCTCTTGAATGGAAAAGAGTACAAACCCGGCCCCTGTCTGGCGACAGAGGCTGAGAATAAGTCAGTATTTAGTGGAGTTATTTTACACAGGCTTCTTTTTGATGGATATTGAATGCACGTCCAATTCCTGGCGAAGCTGGGATGTCAGGTTCCAGGGAAGGAACTGGCTGTAGTCCACTGAGCTAGCTTTTAGGCTACGCAACTTTGTCACTTCCTTCAGGAGATAGGTAATATACCTATGGAGATTGAGGTCCCATAAGTTGGCGGTCTGTAGAATGGTCTCCAAGGTTGCAAGTGTATTTGCACCCGCAGGGCTTCCAGCGAAAAGGACGTTCATTCTAACTGTACTAAAAGTACGAATAGTTCTCTCTACGCGACTATTATCAGGATTTAGGTTAGCACAGTCGAGGTAGGAACGGAACATAAGCTCACTGTTGAGGTAGTAGTCCATACCCTCCATGATGAACTCGTCATCCCTGTGGAGGTCGTAACGGCCCCTAATCCATTTGGATAGTTTTTCAAACAGGGGAATGGACTCCTCTTTTCTGGTTCTTATGAACTGCTGCTCGGTGATTAGCTTGTCATCCAGCCACAGGGTCCTGTACTTGCTGTCGATCTTATAGATCTTGCCGATGGTGGTGATGATCCTGTCCAGGGTGATATACCCAGGCGACCCCTCCTGATAGGCACCAGCCTTTTGGGCGTTTATGAACTTGCGCCTCAAATGTGCGAGGCACAATGCAAGGGTAAACTGGTAATTCTGTCTTTTTGTCTGGTAGCCGACATAGCAGTCAGCCTGCAGGAATCCAGAGTAATTGCCGACTATTTCCTTGAAGACATCGCTTGAGCGGGATACGTCATATTGGAAATAGGCAGCTGGCTTGTCTGGGGTTGCACTGCAGATTACCCACATCCAGGAGTCAAGCGTGTCCTTACGCCCTGGCTCGTCAAGGACTTGAACTCGGGTTTCATCGGCATTTACAGCCTTTTGTGACAGGATGAAGTCCTTTATTGCATCGGCTATGGGATTTAGCTCAGAGCCTGCACGCATGTGCCAGTTGGAAAAGTTCTGCTCGCTCAGATCCACACCCAGGTTCCTGAACCGTTTTGATATCCTGGTCACAGAGAGCCCACACAGGAACTTGTCCACTATGGAGGCGGCTATGAGGCTGTCGCCGGCAAGGCCACCTGGGATGAATCGCTCTGGGGCGGATGCCGTAATGATATCACGATGTATGGCACCGTTCTCGTCATGGCGCTCGCCGCAACAGGGGCAGTAGCCCTTGTTCTTTATCTGCTGGATGATACTCAGGTTATTTTCCAGGAGATCGATGTACTCATGGATATCGGCGTTGTTGATATCCACAAGGGTTGTTCCGCATTTGGCACACTTGTCTGCAACCTTGAATTCCTGTTTTTCCCTGGGATAGGAGGGGTCAAAAGTCTGCCTTCCTCCCCCATTGCCCCTATTCCTGTGCTCTGGGTTTCTGTTCCTGGATGCCTTTGGCTTGTCCCCTGCAGCTTTTTGTTCAGCCTGCTTGAGCCTATCCTTGGCTTCTTCAATGACTTTTTCCTCTTCAGCACTAAGGTTGCCTTCCTGTGCCTTGAGAAGGAGCTCTGCCGGGATATTGAACATTTTACGATATTTCTCACTGGAGCTGCCAAACTTGAGAAAGAGCTCAAGGCGGAGTTTTTCCTCCCCGGACCGCACAACACGCGTAAGGACCTCCACATCTTCCTTGAGGGTAGCGTTCTCTTCGGTGAGTTTGCGGAAGGCCTTCTCGTCCTTCGCCTTTTGCTTCTCCAGCTCGGTGACACGCATCTTGAGCCTGGTTATTTCCTCTTCTTTACTCATGGGAGAACTATATCATATTCTGCCAACACAAGCAATATAATTCCATTCATAGAAAGGAATTAATAGAGCCATAGGCGCTTAAATCTGGACTCAGAGGACGCCCATTGGAGGCTGATGGAGAGTCCGGGGAGAAGGTGGAGCAAAAACGGCAAAACGACAAAACAGGGGCGTATTGGGCCTGTTTTGGTGTTTTAAGTCCATGCCATGAAATAAATTATTTAACTCTGTTTTCAGATATGCAAGTCCATTCTGGAGACCAGTCCCCGTGCCTTGAGATGCCCCAAGGGGATGGGGTCTGCAAGAAGCTCGCGAAGTTCGTTGGCTGTCATCTGCGCAGCAGCCTCACTGTCCATTGGCCATGCGTAGCGACCATATCGGACGGAGCGACCAAGCATCCAGCAGCCTGCACCCTCACAATATACAATGCGAATCTGCTTTCTGCTGGTTGAGCAGAAAACGAATAGGGACTGCTCATCCATCCTCAGATTCATT
The DNA here is from genome assembly GCA_012838275.1 of Spirochaetales bacterium. Lineage (GTDB taxonomy): Bacteria > Spirochaetota > Spirochaetia > Sphaerochaetales > Sphaerochaetaceae > Sphaerochaeta. Next base: position 671 of record DUPO01000134.1, on the reverse strand, counting down.
GCCCCCACCACCAGGGAGACCATCCCACGGATTCCACGGCGAAAGTCAGTTGCACCCACCCGCAGGAATATCCTCTTGCCCTCAAGGCTCATGTCAAACGGCAGGCCCATCACAACGCCCCCTTGATTTGGGAGAGAAGTGTGATGCTTCGCTCATTGCAGGGGAGACGATACAGATGGGTGCAGCAGTCGTACACATCCTGCTGAAACCTGATCATTTCCTGGAGAGTTGGCTCTTGGGTCTTTTCCCCTCCAATGGTGGTAATTGCTTTTTCCCCAACGTTGTAGCAGACGATGTTGAGGTCTGACGAGGCTGGGGTTTCCCTCTTGGCACCAGGTTCTTCCCAATTATTGGATCCATCCCTATCCACCCATTTGCTGAGTGTGGCAGTGGTTATGGGCACTTCTGGCAACTCGCAGAATTTGCTTTTCGACAGTCCTGATTGCCTGAACTTGCTGATAATCTCATCCTTGGATTCCTGCAGATAGACTCTTTGTTTTATCATGTACTATCCTCCGTAGCCCTATGCTAGAGGATAGTAGAGGGTTTTGTTATGGTGTATTTGCTTTGATGCTCACTTCCAAAAAGGCTTTTCCTTTTCTGTCACATGGTACATCCAAACCCGACGGGTAGGCACGGATGGTGTGACAAAGCCCGGGAATCTCTCCCGG
>DUPO01000133.1 GCA_012838275.1 Spirochaetales bacterium | reverse complement strand
AATGTAGTGGCCAAGAGCGTCCTTGTAGCGTTTCATCTTTTCCAGGCAGTAGCCGAGGGCAACCCGTGCCATGATGGTCTGATTGTCCGCTGAGCCTTCAAACTCTTCAAAAATGCTCACCACATGTTTTCGGAGGGGGAGTTCCTTTGTATAGAGCTCCTTGAAATGATGGATATCTGCCTGCAGGCAGATCACATCCAGGTAGAGGTCATAGGAAGGTGCCTCTTCCTCCGCCCAGTCTCGTTTGAGCAACTTGGTGGCAATTGTTTGGGCTTCCTTGTTCTGACCATCATCGAGATAGGAGTTTGCCAAGGCTATCTGTGCCTCTATGGTTATGTCATCATCGTCGCCATAGAGGCTTCTGGTTGTCTCAAATATCTGTTTTGCTATGGCAAGTTCATTTGCCGGATCATCGGCATGGAGATAGGCCATGTTGAGTTCACCCATCAGGTTTACATAGGATGAGTTTGCTGGGCCGTGTTGGTTGAAATGTTTTACGCGCTTCTTTTCCAGGTCCATAATGTTCTGATGGACTTGAGCAAAGTAGACCGGGTCGTCCATTTCGCTGGTCAGAAGCAGTCGTGCCAGATAGTTTTCCATATCTTAAGTATAGCGTTAGGTATTATCACTAACAAGTGGCTCCCGCAACTTGATGGCCCGAATTGCAAGGAAGCAGTCATGCACATAACTGTCCATCATCATAACGCCGCTCTTGTCAGTATAGAGATCGATGATGGAGAAGCCTTGCGTGCAAAGCCCGCCGACAAGGTCATTGAGGGTGTGGCTGAATTCAATGGTGTCATGCTTTTTCAACCGCTTTTCGAGTTCCTTTTTGCTGAGGCTTGTAAGGTCGGAAAAGGGGATGGTGTATTTTACTTTCATGCGGTTTTTCAAAGCAGCCTTCTCATCGAAGATGTAGAGTGCGGGATTTGTAGCACTGGTAAGAAGGGCACCCCCATCCTGGAGAATCCTGTTGCACTGGCGGTATACACTCTGCACGTCATCGATAAAACAGGTTGAGGTAGGGTTGTAGATCAGGTCGAACTGCTTATCTGAAAAACGTGATAGGTCACACATATCACCTTTCTCGATAGCAAGGGTAAGGCCCTCCCTTTTAGCAATGGTTGCGTCCTGGTCCAGTTGCTTGTCTGAGATGTCAAATACCGTTACTTGCGCGCCATAGGCTGCTAGCAGTACTCCCTGCTGGCCTCCACCGCAGGCGAGGCAGAGTACCTGCTTGCCTTTTGTCTCAGCGATCCAGGAGTGGGGGACACGCTTGAAAGGTGAGAGTATCATATCGAGCGAGCCTTTTCTTGCTTCTTCAACTTGCTGGGGTGTGCACCCATCTGTCCATATATTGCCTTTGCCGGCTTCATAATCCCAAGCCTTGGCATTATAGGTTGTGTATTTTTCCATGAGAAACAGCTTACCACCAATGCTTTTTCGTAGCAAGTGAATGGTGTGGCATAACTATTTGTAGAGTAGAAGTTTGTTAGAGGGGTAGGGTAATCAGGGGAGTATAAATCAACATGTTATGCTTTTGATGGGAGTGCATGAGGGAAATCCTTTCAATTTGTACCGTAAGGGCCTCTATTGCTGGAAGTTTTCTGCCTTTAACCCCACGGGCAAGGGTGACATGGGGAAGAAATGCCTTTTCATCCAACACAAAGTTGTTTGTTCGTAGCAAATAGGAAAGCTCTTTTTGCAAAGCCTCCAGCTCCCTGTTCTCTTCTATTCCCAACCAGAGGATGTCCCCTTTGCGTTTGCGAAACAATCTGAGTTGGTTCAGGGTGAGGCAGAGAGGGGGAGTTTTGAGAGTGTACAGGATATCCTTGAGGATGGTGAGGGAATGAGCCTCCACCTCACCAAGGAAGCAGAGGGTTATGTGTAAGTTCTCATACCTGGTAAAGCTATAGTCAGGACAATACTCAGCTATCTCCTTCTGGAGAAGGGCTATGGAGTTTTTAGTCTCACTGTCCAATTCCAAGGCATAGAAGAGTCTCATGCATGAATCATATTGGTTCTTTTCCCTGCGCGCAAGTGCTGGACTCGACACTCTTGCTACATGTGATGTTTGGTTCTAGAATGTTTACATGGAGGAATTGTATGAAAATAGTACTCATTGGGGCAGGTAGCGCCCAATTTGGCTTTGGTACCTTGGGAGATATCTTCCAAAGCAAAAAATTGGCAGGAAGTGAGATATGCCTTGTAGATATAGACCAGAAGGCTTTGGACCATGTGGCGGAGGCTGCCAAGCAGTTCATCAAGGAACATTCCCTGGATTTTACCATTACAGCCTCAACAGACCGCCTCTTTGTGCTGGAAGGAACTGACGTGGTGGTGATCTCCATTGAAGTTGGGAAACGTTTCCCTCTGTGGGATGAGGACTGGACCCTACCGCAACAATATGGCATCAAACAGGTCTATGGCGAAAACGGAGGGCCTGGGGGAGTGTTTCATGCCCTACGCATCACCCCCGTCATCGTGGACATTTGTGATGATGTGGTACGTCTCGCACCCGATGCATGGGTATTCAACTACTCCAACCCCATGACTGCCATCACTACAACCGTTTTACGGAAGTATCCGAAATTGAAATTTGTCGGCATGTGCCATGAGATAGCATCGCTTGAACGCTATCTCCCATCCATTCTCGATACTCCGTTTGAAGAGCTTGATCTGAGAGCCGCCGGACTCAACCACTTTAGCGTGCTTCTTGAGGCCAGGTACAAGAAGAGCGGCAAGGATGCATACCCTGATATCCTACAGAAGGCTCCTTCCTTCTTTGAGAAGGAACCGGGATATTCGGACATCCTTGCCTACGTCAAGGAAAATCAGCAGCTGTTCCAGACTGAAGGCAGCACCGACAGGTCCCTGCCTGAAGGTATGCTAAGCAGCAAAAGCTGGGCCGACAGGACTCTGTTCAAGAAAATCCTTGAGCATTACAAGCTCTTGCCGATAACAGGGGACAGCCACTTTGGCGAGTACATACCATGGGCTCACGAAGTTTCAGACCACAAGGGGATCAAGGATTTCTATACCTTGTACCAGCTGATGCTTTCCCATATGAAGCCTAAGATCGAATTGAAAATGAACGAACGGCTTGTCTTCATCCTGGAAGGAATCCTTGACGACAGCGGATATGAGGAGCCAGCCGTAAACATCCTCAACAACGGTCTTATTCCGTCCCTTCCTTCCTGGATTGCTGTAGAGGTTCCTGCCAAAGTCCGTAAGGGTGGCCTTGAAGGGATAGCATTCCCTTCCTATCCCAAGGGGTTCGCCGCCTTGTTACGGAATTACTGCGGTGTATACGATCTTATCGCAGAAGCTGTATTGACTAAAAAGAAGGAGTATGCCCTCCAGGCATTGCTAGCCAATCCCATAGTCGACCGCTGTGAAAATATCCCTGAACTGCTCGACCTTATGATCGAGAGGCAGGATAAGTGGCTAGGATATCTGAAGTAGGGCAGGGCCGTAAACAAAAAAGAAACCTTCCTGCTTGAGGAAGGTTTCTAGTAGCGGCAAAGGGACTCGGACCCCTGACCTAACGGATATGAGCCGTTTGCTCTACCAACTGAGCTATGCCGCCGTCTGTTGTGTCAAACAACCCTTGCATAATAGTAAATGCCCTAAGGTTAGTCAAGAGGGTTTTTGTAAAGAATTTTTTCAAAGCCAATACCTTGATTTGACAGGCAAGCAGTCGCGTAACCATCAATCGGGCAAACAGTTAGCAAATGTCATCCGAGACTTTCAGACGGTTCGAGGTTGATTTAAGGCCCTAATGTTACCGGTCAGTGAACAATCATCGTTGAAAATCCCATCTCAGGGGGTATATGAACCCCTGCTGCCGCTAGGTTGATAGGTAGGTGTTGAAGGCCTGTCGTTTCCAGTTTGCTGGGTTGTAGAAGGGATTAAAAGGGTAGAAACCCTATGTATTCCTTGTCCAAGCCCGTCCCATGAAACAAAAACGCTTGCCTTATCTTCACGATATCGCTACTCTTGAAGCATGATTGGATTCTTCTTAAAAAAAGCATTTTTCGATGGATGGGACAACCTCATTGGGATGGTTATCCACAACCTGGGGTTTCTCCTGGTAGTGTTAGCCCTGATGGGCGGTCTGAGTCTTGGTGAAGTCAATATGGCTCTTAGCATGTTGGTGATGGTGCTCTCTTTGGGCTTGTTTGCCTTCTTCTTTGCTGGAAGCGCCTCCTCAACGTACTCCTATAGCCGCTACGAACGTGGAGGCTTTGATGGTTTCAAGCGGGGTATCAGGGAGTCATGGCGTCATGCTCTGCTGTTCTGGGCTCTGCTGGTGTTGAATGTAACCCTCATCCTTCTTGTCATTCCCTTCTATCTCAGCTATGGAAACATTGTAGGTACGGTACTCTCTGTGGTGCTGTTTTGGGTATTTGCAGCCTTGAGCCTCGCATTGATGTATTATTTCCCACTGTTTTACCATATGCGTGGGGATACTCCGGTAAAGACCCTGAAAAAAAGCTTCATCCTCCTTCTTGATAACCTAGGATTTTCCCTTTTCCAGGCGATTTACCAGATGATAAACCTAGCCATTTCAGTCATGCTTGCTGGTCTGGCCCCTGGGATCACTGGTATGTTGCTCGCCTCCAGTGATGCAACCAAACTCTTGATGTACAAATATGACTATTTTGAAGAGAACCCCGAAGCCGACAAGAAAAATATCCCTTGGGACGAGCTGCTCTATGATGAGCAGGAGAGTGTCGGACACCGTTCCCTCCGGAATATGATCTTCCCTTGGAAAGACTGATATGGCCTTGGAAGTGGAACTGAAAGCCCATGTTGCAGAACCTCTTCTCTTACAGCAACGCATTGAAGCACTTGCCGGCATATCGCTTGCCCGGTGTGAACTGAAGGAAGATACCTACCTCAGCCTTGAAGGCGAGGATGCCCTGTTTCGTATCAGGGCGGAGCAGACCGGCAGATCTTTCGAATCCATGGAAGGGTCCTTGGTATTTACCTATAAGAATAAGGCGATCAAGGATGGCATTGAGGTGAATGAGGAGGTTGAATTCACTTCTACCTCTGATCAGGGAGGGGCGGCCCTTCAGTTTTTCCTCAGTCTGGGGTATGTGACGTACATCACCAAAACAAAAAAAGGGTTTCTCTACACCTATACCGCATCTAAAGATCTCCCTCAGTTAACAATAGAATTGGTTGAGATAGCAACTCTTGGCTGGTTCATCGAGATGGAGTTTGTCCTTGAAGATCACTCTAGGGTGAATCTTGCCAAAAAGACGCTTCTGGACCTTCTCACGCAGCTTGGGATCAAGCATTCAAAGATCGAGAGGGAGTACTACATGCATCTGCTCAAGAAGAAAAAACCCGAAGCCTAGGCCTCGGGTCTTTTTAAACGTTCAAATCCGGTTACATGACAGGGTAGTGTGGGACATTATCCTCGCCGATGTAACGACTGATGCAGTTGACCAGCACTTCATGGTCGCGCAGATCGGTCAGACCCGATACGATCGCAACCCCAACTGTTCCTACGCCTTCGACATAGATCGGGAAGCCTCCGCCACAAGCAACAAACTTGGTAGGGTCCAGGCCCCTCTCTACAAGGGTAGTTCCTCTCTGTTTCAGCCATAAAGAGTAACGTAAGGTGCTCATCTCAAAATTCAAGACTGTTCTGAACTTACGGTCTATCCAAGTCTCATTGCTGAGGTTGGCACCTTCAGCTGAGTACTGAAATAGGGTAAGTCCACTCATTAGCTTGATAGAGATAGCAATCTTCAGATCCTTATCCATAGCCTCTGCTACGAATATCTTACCCAACTCCCACGCATCCTCATGGGTAAAGGTCTCAAATCTCAACAATTCCTCTTGTGCCGACACAATTGCCATTCTCTCGTCAAGTTCCATACCTACTCCGTTGGGAATTTGATTCCCCATTGTTTTCTCAAAGTGTCCATGACTTCCATGACACGAATAATCTCGCTATGCGGCATCTGCTTGCATTCGAGCTCCCCTTCCTCAATAGCCTTTCTACATGCTTCCACCTGATGTTCGAATCCGGTGATGTACCTGAAAGGCTTATATGTTTCCACAAGGTTGTAATCCTTGTCATATACATTAATCCCTTCACAGTTATTGATATTCAGAAATTCGATGAAGCCACGGCTTCCAAATATAGCACCTCTGCGGTCACTGGTGCTTACCATGGAACTGTGCAATACAGCCATCTTGCCTCTCTTGAAGGTGAGGGTGATGCTGTTCGACTCGTCAACGCCACTATCTGTCTTGATACAGGTGGAGGATATCTCCTCTATCTGGTTTCCGAAGACCATCATGGCGAAATTGATCGGGTAGACACCCACATCCAATAAGGCCCCTCCTGCAAGTTCAGGGTCGACCAGACGTCTGACACCCTTTACAGGATAGCACAGATTTGCAGTCAGTGAGTGAGGCTCCCCAATTACACGGCGGTCAAGTATCTGGTCGAGTACAAGTCTCATCGGCAGATACCGTGTCCATATTGCTTCAGCTACCAGGAGCTTTTTCTCCTTTCCATATGCAAGGACTTTCCTGGCCTGCTGGGCATTCATAGTGAAGGACTTTTCACACAACACATGTTTACCATGGTCGAGGGCGAGCATCATGTGCTCATAGTGAAAGGAGTGAGGGGTGCATATGTAGACCAGATCTACATCTGGGTCATTCACCATCTCTTCGTAGGAACCATATGCTTTTTGAATGTTCCATTTTTGTGCGAACTCTTTTGCCTTGTCAAGTGATCTTGATGCGACGGCGTAAGCTTCGACATTCTCCATTTCGGCTATGGTTGCTGCCATTTTCCGAGCAATATTGCCAGCACCTAAAATTGCCATTTTCATAGGTTTTCCTCCTTGTTCCCCAATAGTATAGGCTTTCTCTTGGTGTTTTGAAAGTTAAAAAAATTGCAATTAGGGAACATTCGGGGAAATTATCCAAGCAAAGAGAGGAAGTTCATGCCTAAAGAGAGTACCCCGATGAGGGCAAAGGTAGTATTGCTCCTGATTCGAAGATTGGTTTTTGCTATCAGCCCCACCAGTGACCAGAGGGCGAAGAGAGTCGCTGTCATAAGCAGGGCAAGGCTTGTCACTGCATAGAGGGGAAGATAGGGAAGAAGGATGCAAAAAGCCAGGGAGGCCCGGCTGCCCCCTTGGGTTCCCAAGGAGAGCAACAGGGCTGCTGTGGCGCCCACCAAAAGGGTGAACAACAGGACCAGGGATGCCTTTTCTGGAGAGACCAGCATGGAGAGGGCGACATTCGCAAAGGACAACGAGAGTATCTTGAGGGCTTCCATGACATTGGAAAAGACAAATCGGGCTCCGCTGGTAGCATCAAAAAGGTGGTAGAGGGCATTCATTACAAAACAGAAGGCGAATAGGCTGAAGGTGAGGATGATGAGTACAGTCGGAGTGACAAAGCCCAGTTCGCTTCGTTTGATTGCTATCGCAAGGAACACCAAGATAGCCAGTGATACGAGGGATCCGAGGATGTCAACGACAGCATTGAAAACTGAAGCCGGAGTGTAGGGGTGTTTTCCCTCACTGTTGAGTTTTCTTTTGTAGGTGTCACTATTGTAGGAAAAGTTGAAATATGTGCCGTTTCTCAGCTTTGCCGAAAAGTCGAGTTTATGCACTTGGGAAGCATGGGAGGTTATCTCTGCCACCTGTCTTTCGAACTCCGAAAACAACTTGTTCAAATCATCCATACTCAACTCCAGAATTTGTCGGTTTTGATCTCATCGATCAGACGGGAGACCTCAACGGTCAAAAGCGAGCAAATCAGCTGTTCAGCACCTTCGCGGTCTGTCTTTGCAAGTTCAATCGCTTCAGGGAATTCCATACTCTTTCCTATATTTGCATAGTAGTTTCTCGATACCACCGTCATGCTCCGACCTGCGGTCTTGGAGCGCTTGTTCTTCACCCGTCTTCTTGGGGATAGCAACCCGATAGGTACGATGGGCACTGGGTTTTCCAGATATATCCTGGCGACGCCGGGACGAAAGAGGGCGAGCTGGCGTTGGGCATTGAGCCCTCCTTCGGGGAATATGTAGACTGAATCACCTTTGGCCAGGTAAGATGCTGCCTCTGAGACAACTTTTTTACGGTCAGAGGGGGTAAGGGCCTTGATCTGCTCAGTCCAGCCGAGAAAATTCCCTACGACCGGTATGCCAAACCCCGGTCCGATTACCATGTGCAGGGGATCCTTCATCAGAGTGGTCACAAAGTGCACATCACTGCTGCTGAAGTGATTGGAACAGAAGATTTTAGGTCCCGGAGGCAGGCTCTCCTCCTGCCAGGTTTGAAAATCATAATTGAGTTGTAGTATCACCTTGACAACAGTTCTGTAGATGCTGTGAAGGAAATAACTGATTTTTTTCACCGATAGCTCCTAGGACAAGTGTACAAACACCGTAAACACTGGTCAACACCAGGTAGGCATCCAGAGGTCCCTTCCTAAGGAGGGATCATGAATCTTATGCGAATCAATGTTGTAGACTTCGTAAAGATTCTTGTGACAGATAACCTCTTCTGTCGGACCGTTTGCAAAGACCTTTCCCTTTTTCAACAGGATTGTCTCATCGCTGTAGACTTGGACCAATAACAGGTCATGCAGGACGCAGATGACACTCAAATCCTTCTCTACCAGATTCTTGAGCAGATTCATCATGGTACGTTGATGTTTCACATCAAGATGGTTCACCGGCTCATCCAAGAGCAGCACTCCACCTTGTTGACAGAGGGAGCGTGCGAGAAGGACGCGTTGCATCTCTCCGCCGGATAGTTCAGTAACACGCTTGTGGGCTAGGTGCGTGATGTCACAGTCACGCATAGCCTGCTCGACTGTTTCCCCCTCATCATGGCCGCCATATGCATAGCGTCCCATAGAAACGGCTTCTAAAACTGAGAAATCATAATCGATCCTGCCGTTTTGAGGGACAAAACCTAGCTTCCTGGCTAGATTCTTCTGGCTAAGGGAAGAGACTTCTGCCCCTGCTATATGCACCGATCCTGATGTGGGGATGAGCTCTTTATAGAAGAACTTGAGAAGAGTGCTTTTCCCGCTGCCGTTAGGCCCGGTCAGGGCGATGAATTTGCCTTTGGGTACAGAGAGGCTCAGGTTGTTGAAGACCTCCTGCTTGTCATATCCGCCGGTCAGCCCTTTCGCTTCAAGACTATACATAGGCATACCGCCCCTTACGAAGCATCCAGATAAACAGGGGAGCGCCGAGGATGCTGGTTATCACACCGACCGGCATCTCTCCGGTAGGGAGGATCAGTCGGGCAAGGGTATCGCTTCCCAAAAGCAAAAAGGACCCTAAAAGGCAGGTAGGTATGAGCATCTTGCTGTGTTTGGGCCCAAGTAGCAGGCGGGCCATATGGGGTGCCATAAGGCCTATGAACCCTATTACTCCAAAGAAGGAGACACAGGTGGCAACGGCAAATGTAGCAAGCAGAAGAAGGGCTAACCTGATCTTCTGCAAGGGGAGTCCGGATGCGAGGGCTGAACCCTCATCAAGGAGGAGCATGTCCATTTCAGTGTGAGCTAGACGCATCGGGACAATGAAGAGGAGGACACCGATAACCATGAACACAACCTGCCTCCAGGTGCTTGAGCTAAAGCTGCCCAAGGTCCAGAAGAGTATCCTGTCATACTGTTCATGATTGAGAAACATCAGCAGCGTCATGCCGGCTGACAGTATATAGTTTGCAGCCACACCAGTGAGGAGCAGCGTTGTCTGACTCACTTTATGTTTAGATCCCACCAGGAATATCAGCAACGTGGTTGTCAGTGCTCCCAGGAGGGCGGAGAAGGGGAGGCCCAAGAGCGTTGCATATCCCAAATTGATGGAGAGGGCTACCCCGAAGGACGCTCCTGCGGATACTCCCAATACGAACGGGTCTGCCATAGGGTTGCGAAGGACTGCCTGGAAGACAGCTCCGGCTCCGCCTAGGATAGCACCACACAATATGGCTGTAAGGACCCGGGGAAGCCGCAACTGAAAGATGATGTAGTGCTGCGAAGCATTGGTGGCTTTCCCTGTGAGGGTAAGGAGTGTGTCAGAGATGGATATTCCGGCGGGGCCGAGAGTGAGAGAGACCATTCCTAGAAGTAGAGTCGACAGCGCCAGAGCTAATGCCAGGCGTTTTTTCATAGCCAATCTTCTCCGTGGATAGCCTTAGCCAACTCCTCCAGCGCCATGGCGCTGCGAGGGCCCTGACGGCTGATCATGTCTGAATCTATAAAGACAAGATTCCCTTCCTTGGTAGCCCTGAGGTCGCTGTAGGGTTTTGTCTTGATAAATTCCTGGCGCGTCTCTTCGTCGCTTTGCCCCCATCTTGGTGTCATGATGATGAGGTCCGGATCATTTGCTACCAGAAGTTCCTTGCTATATGTCCATCTGGTTGCATCTTGGGCGATATTGATCGCTCCGGCCATCTCCAGCATTTCACTGATATAGGTATCGCCGGTGGCAGTACCGTCAAAGGATCCGAAATCAACCATGAAATAGACTCGTTTCTTATCCATGGTCCTTGCTTTTTCCACGGTATCCTTGACTTGATTCTGCATTGCCAGAATAAGAAGTTCTCCCTCTTTCACGCGATCGACAGCTTGGGCTATCTCCCGAATAAGGGTATATGTTCCAGAGAAGGTCTTCTGCACATCTAGGGACAACACCTCGATGCCTGCACTCTGCAGTGATTGCAGCAACTCATCGCTGACAAAATCCGTGGCGATTGCCATATCCGGTTGCAGTGAGACCAGCTTCTCCAGGGATGGGCTGTACAGTGTCCCGATACTGGGAATTTTCAGCGCATCTTCTGGATAGGTGCAGTAGTCGGTCCTGCCTACCAGATGGCTTTCCGCTCCCAAGGCGTACAGCGTCTCGGTCACATTGGGGGCGAGGCTGACTATTGAGATGTTTTCTGACTTTTGAGGCTTTTTCTCCAAGAGCGGTTGGGCCAGGAGAGGTGTGAAGGCTGTGATGCCAAGCAAAACAGCTGCTAGGAAATATCTGAATCCGAATTTTTTAAACATATACCATTGCCCCTTTGGAATAATGGGCATGTAACATACCCAAGCCTATACTCCGTAAGCTTTTCGTAATGACATCCGAGTCAGGTCTCCTGGCTTTGGCTTCCTTGGAATCTGCGACTTCCCGCTTTAGGCAGTGTCATTGTGCAGATCCCCATCCATTACAGTGGCGGGACCGCAGGGGCTTGTACCCCTTTCCCTTGGCTCGGACTGCGTCTATCGTACGTTTGATCTGAGGATGCTGTCAAGTCATTCCGGTTGACCTAGGAAATTCTCTGAGGTACTATCGCTCGTATGAAGTACAAGCATATTGAGATTTATACAGATGGCGGTTGCAGCGGCAATCCCGGCCCGGGAGGCTGGGCATTTACTTTCAAAGCGGATGATCTCTTTGAAAAAGAGTGTAGCGGAGGATCCCCTGCCACAACCAACAACAGGATGGAGCTTACGGCGGTGATAGAAGCCCTGAAGGCAAGTGCCCTCTATCAGCCGGAAAAGATCGTCATCAATACGGACAGCCAGTATGTGAAAAATGGCATTACCCAATGGATCCAGAACTGGAAACGCAATGGTTGGAGAACCGCAGCCAAGGCTCCGGTGAAAAACAAGGAACTCTGGGTGGCATTGGATGAGCTGAACAGCAAACTTCCCGTTGAATGGAAGTGGGTCAAAGGTCATGCAGGTGTTGAAGGTAATGAACGCTGTGACGCAATGGTTCGCATCGAGATGGATAAGCTGCTGTTCGGATGAGTATAAACAGAGATAAAACCACACTTTGGCAACTGTATTTCTCTTTCTTTAAAATTGGAGGGCTTACTTTCGGCGGCGGCCTTGCGATGCTACCGATGTTGCAACGGGAAGTTATAGACAAGTACAGATGGGTTACCGAAGAACAGCTTTTGGACATATATGCCATCGGGCAATGTACTCCCGGAATCATTGCAATAAATACCGCTTCCATGATCGGATATAGGAAAAGGGGAGTCTGGGGCAGCATCATATCAACACTTGGAATGGTTACCCCTTCTTTGGTGCTCATAACCCTGCTTGCTTCAGTCTTGACGCATTTTGAGGAGAGCATCCTGCTCCAACAAGCTTTTGGAGGGATCAGAGTGGCCGTCTGTGCTCTCATCACCCAGTCAGTCATTACCCTCTATAAGAGAAGCATCGTCGATTTCCCAACCCTGATCCTCTGTTTGGTAACTGTTGCAGGCACCATCTTTCTGCAACTTTCACCCATCTTGTTTGTCATCGTAGGGATTTTGTTCGGCCTAGTTGTACAGAACCTCAAAAGGAGGAAGGCCGAATGATATTTCTCCTTTTGTTTTATGAGTTTTTCAAGATTGGGCTGTTCTCGATCGGCGGAGGGCTGACCACTTTGCCGTTTCTTTACAACCTTGCAGAAAAAAGACCCGATTGGTTCACTGCCAAGAACATTGTTGACATGCTGGCCATCAGTGAGTCGACACCAGGTCCCATTGGCATCAATATGGCGACCTATGCCGGTTTCCTTACGGCAGGCCCGTTTGGCGGGCTCATAGCAACTTTGGGTGAGGTGACTCCCAGTGTCATAATCATCTGTATCATAGCAAGGTTTCTTGACCAGTTTGACAAGAATCCCCTCGTCAGGGATGCTTTCTACGGGTTGCGGGCAGCAGTAATCGGCCTGATCATATTCGCCGCCTCCAAAGTGTTTTCAGTCACCCTGTTCAAGGCAGGTTCCATCAGGGGTCTTGAGACTCTCCTGTTTTTCATTTTGCTAGGATTGGCACTGAAGTTCAGGAAGGTCCATCCGCTTATCTGGATTGTTCTTGGCGCTGCTCTAGGTCTTCTGCTGAAGCTCCCTTCATGAGGGAGTAAGCGTGCCCATACCAGCTCTCTTCACCCTCCAAGGTAGCGAGGACACCGAATGCCCTCGCTTCCTCTTTGTGTACTGAGATCAGGAAAAGCGCCCTATCCTTAGCAAAGTCAAAGTAGCCAGACTCCAAAGCCACTTCCATCAAGGTGGCTTGGAGGGGGAAGTTCCCCTTATCTTTTTCCAGAATCTCAGAATAGAGGGCAAAGGCCTCATCCAAATCTCCCTTTTGCCTGTATGCGAACGCTTTGGCAAGGAGGAACTCCAGATGGGCTGGGAACATGGTGAATGAGGCGTCACTTAAGGTGACAGCCTCATCAAACTGTCCGTTTGCGAGAAGGGCAAGCACCAGATTGTACCGACCCTCGCTCGCTTTAGGCATAAGGTCCACGGCCTCCTCAAACAGAGCTACCGCTCTCCCATACTCCTTGTCATCAAGCAGAGTCAGAGCTTCAGCTTGCAAGGCAAGGCTTCTCTCCCTTTTGGCTACCTGGGTCGAACACGAGCTGAGCAGCAGGATGGAGAGAAGCAGGATGGGTATTGCTTTTTTCACGGCTGCAGTACCGTCCTCTCTATCTCCCGAACCTGGGAGCGGTAGAGGTTGGTTATCGAAGAGCCGTAGTCGGCAAGAAGCTGGATGATGTTTCTCGGGTTGTTTTCAGCATCCTTACCATTAAGCCTGTCCCCCGCATCCCCCAGACCGGGGAGGATGTAGGCCGCATCATTGAGCACAGGGTCCATCCAGAGCGTATATACCTCGGCACCTTCAATGGCACGGCAAATTCTCAAGGATCCCTTAAGTGCGCTGATGACATTGATGAACTTGATGGATTTGGGGTGAATGTTGTTGTCATGCAGATACTTGATGATGGTAACCAACGAGCCGCCTGTGGCGTTCATAGGGTCGGCAAAAATAAGATCCTTGCCATCAAGTTCTTCGAGCTTGAAGTAGGATTTGTCAAGATCAAGGATGTAATCCATGTTGGACTCTTTCTTACTGTCATCACGTTTGATCTTAAAGAGGGCAAATGGTGTCACAAAGTCGTCTGAAGAGTACTCCTGTATCTCTTTGCTCAGGATCATGCTCGGTAGCAGGGCACCGCGCAACATCACACACATGACGCTGTTCTTTATCAGGGAGTCCACATCAGGGATCCTATGCACCGCATAGTTTCTTACAGGGCTGGTCACAGGAGTTTTGGTGATGATGCTGCGTTTGCTTGGAAGGGCCGCATCAGCGAAGACATGGGAGAACAACATCTCATAAGCCCTCTGAATGTAATAGAGAAACTCTGCATTGTCAGTGCCGGGGTCACGGAGTTTTGCAATGAGGCGGGAAGCCTGGCCATGTTGCTGTTTTGGGGTCTCGAATGAGTAGACATGGATGTTTGGCTCCTCAGAGAAGACATCCTTCAGATATTTTCCAATTTCAGAAGCGCTGTCTACAAGACCTTTCCTCGCACCTTCAAGCTGCATAAGATCAGTTGCACTCTCCAACACCGAACAGTGGGTGAGAGTCTTCTTATATAGCTCATTGACATGAGCAATCTTTTCCTTGTCGCTCTCCAAAAGGTAACCATCGAGGTCCGTGGCATGCAATATTACTTTATTCATGGGTTGTTTCTCCTGTTTCTTCGGAGATTTTACCCGAAGTGAACTGTTTATACAAGGAAACAGATGGCATACTTTATTGCTGCTCACTAAGGGAAAACAATAATTACAGGAAAACAAATGGGTAATTTATCCCGTATATAAGGACAAGAAAAAGATAGTGTGGTACTGTTTACCTATCTTTCTCTCATGAGGTGAACTATGAATCTTGTGTTTCTCGGCCCTCCTGGAGCCGGAAAAGGGACCATTGCGTCCCAGGCGAAAAAACATTACGGCATCCCCCATATTTCAACCGGGGACCTGTTCCGCAATCATATCAAAGGTGAAACCGACTTGGGCAAACAAGTCAAGGCTATCCTAGCCGGTGGGGACCTGGTCCCCGACAGCATTACCATTGCCATGGTCAAGGAGCGGTTAGCTGAAGACGATGCTAAGAATGGCTTCATCCTGGATGGGTTTCCCAGGACCATAGCCCAAGCCGAAGCTTTGAAAATGATGGTACAGCTAGATGCTGTCGTCAACTTCGAGTTGGGCCGTGAACAGGTCATCAAGAGATTGTCCGGACGCAGGATGTGCAAATCCACCGGAAGAATCTATCACCTTACCTATGATCCTCCCAAACGAGAAGGTATCGATGATGAGACTGGTGAGGCCCTGATACAAAGAGACGATGACAAGCCTGAGGCTATAGAGCACCGCCTGGATGTCTATCTGGAGCAGACTGAACCCCTCATTTCCTTTTACAAGAGGGAAGGTTTGCTGGTTGATGTGGATGCTTCACCTTCTCCCAATAACGTAATGGCCCAAATGGTCAGCGTATTGAAGGGATAATACCTGAAAAAAATAGAGAGCTAAAGGGGGACTTCACAGCTTGTGAGGCCCCTATAGCTTTAATAGCATGACAAGACGTGTTGCCTAACAAGGTCTTCCTGTCTGTGCCAGAAGATGCCCTAGTTCTTTTTCATCGGCCAGCTTGCCGTTACGGCCATATATAGTGATCAGTTTCTCCAGTTTCGCAAGAGACGCATCACACTCATGCTCCTGCTCCATTCTCCATGACCAGTTATGGGAACCACAGGTTGAAGGTGTGTTCATTCTGGCTTTGGCGTCCAAATCCAACAGGTCCTGCATCGGAAAAATGACATGTTGTGCATGGCTTGCCATTATACAGCGGATCATAGCCCACACCACTTCCTTCTGGTGGCACCCCAGGTAGGTCATCACCATCTCCTTATCCTTGTTTTCAAGTTCTTCAAACCAGCCACGGACAGTATTGTTGTCATGGGTACCCGTATATGCGACACAGTTGCTCGGATAGTTGTGAGGAAGGAATAGGTCGTAAGGGTTTGGGAAGTCCGCCACGTCCCGTGTGAATCCAAATTGACAGATCCGCATGCCGGGGAAATTGTTCTCATCACGCAGTCTCTCTACTTCTGGGGTCATAAAGCCAAGGTCCTCTGCGAAGATCGGCAACTCTCCCAGTTGCTTTTTAACTTGTTTGAAGAAATCGCTCCCCGGGGCCTTTACCCAACTGCCATGTTCTGCTGTCTTGTGGCCGTAAGGGACCTCCCAGTAGGATTCGAACCCCCTGAAGTGATCTATGCGTAGTATGTCGCACTGATGAAGCTGGGCTTTCATCCGTTGCATCCACCACTGGTAGTTGTCTTGTTTCATCACTTCCCAGTCGTAGAGCGGGTTCCCCCACAGCTGTCCTGTGGCACAGAAAAAATCGGGCGGGACTCCGCTTACTCCTGAATAGTGGAAGCTCTCATCTGTCTTGAACAGACTGATATTGCTCCAGGTATCCACTGAATCGGCTGCGACAAAGATAGGGATGTCACCAACGATCGAGACCTCATGTCCATTGGCATATCTCTTGAGATCTTGCCACTGCAACTCAAAGAAAAACTGCAAGGCCTTCCATATCGCTATTTTTCGTGGGTGTTTTTTCTGTAGTCTCGCTACGGTATCCTTGGAATAGACACCGTCTTCCTTTTTCCATACGCTGAACCAGCGGGCATCATTATAGTGTTCGTATAGGATCATAAAGAGTGCGTAGTCATCGAGCCAGAACTGGTTCCTATCACAAAAATCGCTAAATTCGTCCTTCTGATCCCCCTGATCGAGGAAATTACCAGCGGCAATTTTAAGAAGCGGCATCTTCCAGGCCTCTACAAGAGAGTAGTCGACCCTATCCTTGGGGAAAGGTGGCGGAGAATCAACCTGTTCGTTTGAAAGATACCCCTCCTTGGCTAGGAGGCTAAGGGAGAGCAACAGTTCATTGCCTGCAAAGGTCGAACGGGAAGCGTAAGGGGAGTTGCCATACCCGGTAGGACCGAGGGGCAGTATCTGCCACATACGAACATCTGCCTTTTTCAGGGAATCGACAAATGCATAAGCCTTAGGGCCTAGGTCCCCGATGCCATGCCTGCCTTCCAAACTTGTGGGATGCATGAGAACACCACAAAATCTTCTCTGCTCAGTATTCGTCACTGCTGGGTACCTCTTTGAGGGATTGCCTCTCTATGATGGTGAAGGGAATCTCCATATGGGTCGATCCCAACGTCTCCCCGTTGATCATACGGAACAAGGCCTCCGAGGCGAGATACCCTTTTTCTTGGGCAGGTTGGTCGACGGTAGTGAGGGCAGGGGTTATCAGCTGGCTCTCAATGATGTTGTCAAAACCGACCACGGAGATGTCATCGGGTACCCTAATGGAGTTTTCCTTGAAATAGAGGATGCATCCGATGGCTACGATGTCACTCATCGCCATGACGCATGTCGGCCTGTTCCTCAGTTTTGAAATGAGATGGCCGGCATGTTTGCCGTCTTCCAGGGTACACTCGCTTACCATGTTGGTGACAGACCCATCAAGATCGTACAGGCTCAGCCCGAACTCCTTGAGAGCCCTTTCATAGCCGCGTTTCCTTCGCTTGGGCACGCTGGCTTCAAACTCATCGGATTCAAAGGCATCTTCACTAAGGCTTATGATAGTTATGCAGCGATGCCCTTTTTCAAGTACGAGGCGCATGATCTGATACGAAGCCTCCTCATCCGCTATGTTCACAGAGGGCATATCCTCAGAAGGTGTCCCGTCGATGGTTACAAAGGGAAGCTTGCGGGTTTTCATGACATCGACGATGTCCATGCCAACCTGCATGCCCATCGTGATAAGCCCGTCGACAGCTGCACTTCGCACGGCATCGGTGATGGATTCGTTCAGAGGCGGAATAAGGGTAAGGGTGTAACCGTACTTTTGGCATACGCTTCCTATCCCTTGGATAACTTGCAGCGTATATGGGTTGCGCATTGAGTAATGGATTATCTGCGGTAGGAGAAAGCCGATGCTCAGGTGTCTTCGCAAGGAGAAGTTCCTGGCCATCGGGTCTGGGATATAACCCAGCCTGTCAGCAGTTGAGAGTATGATATCCCTTGCCTTTGCACTTATCCTGGAAGGTTCGTTGAAGGCAAAAGAGACAGCTGTCTTCGAATACCCGCTTTCGCGGGCTATATCCTTGATAGTCGGTCGTTTCTGTGGAAGGTCCATGCTTACATCCTTTTGAGCAGAAGATATTGGTAGGGTCCAAGAATGAAAGGGTCATTTCCGAGAACGAGTTCCCGTTGCGAAAAGACTTCACGATAAGGACCGAAAAGAGTGTGATCGAACAGCACAGATTTCTGGTACTCACTGAAGTTGGCCAGGACCACGTGTTTTAAACCTCGTTTGAGTGCAAAAACAGAGTGGTCATTGCTGGCTATGACCGATTCCGGAGAATCTGCATTGAAATCAGGCTCTTTTGAACGATATCCTATCATATCTTTCAGTTTAGTAAACAAATTTAAGCCCGCACTGCTTTTTTTTGTCCAATCAAAAGCACCTCGGTGCAGATTCCTGCTGTCTTTGGCCAGTATCGGATCGTCATGGTAGCTGTAATCGTTCAAGCTCGCGATCTCATCACCGCTGTAGAGGATGCTTATGCCGCGGGTAAGGTAGATGAATACGTGGGCCAGGACCAACCGCTTCAAGGCAAGTTCCTCCTGATACGTATCCTTCTCCTCCAACGCCTTCTCCAGGCCGCATAGGGATGCCGCAGTCCCACAGTTTCTTGCATCCTGGGTCTTCTCGTTTACCTCGTAGAGCTCTCCCCTTGAAAAGGATCCTGGGAAGGTGCCCAGATAGAAGGAGATGAGGAACTGCTTGTGGTCAAATGGAGAAAATCCAAGTTCAATCAGATCCTCATCCTCAATGCCCCATCCAATATCATCATGGCAACGAAGGTAGTTTACCCAAGTTGCAGTTGTAGGGATCTCGGTGGGAAGCTCGGCAAGACTTTTCTGGAGCAGGCGGGTGTCGCGAGTGGCGAGGGAGTTCCACATCTGCACCATAAGGGAGACATTGTACAAAAGATGGCATTCAGGTGCCTTTTCCGTTCCGAAATATGGAGCTACCTCCTTAGGGGCCATGACCACTTCTCCCTTGATGATGCATAGGGGGGCTGCTATCTCAAGGACAAGACGGAAGATCCTGAGAAGCGTGTGCACTTCAGGCAAATTCCTGTTGCTGGTGCCCCATCTTTTCCAGATATATGGGATGGCGTCCAGGCGGAATACCTCGACGCCATAGTTGGCCAGGGTAAGCATGGCATCGAGCATAGCGAGCAACACGCTGCTGTTCGCATAGTTGAGGTCCCACTGGAAATGGTTGAAAGTGGTCATCACATACTCTTCACTGTCTGCTAGGTAGGTGAAGTTTCCTGGAGCTTGCTGGGGAAACACCTCACTGGTTGTTGCCTCATAGGAATCGACAACACTCCTCTTTTTTGTGAAGAAAAACCGATCCTTGTAGGCTCTCTCTCCTGCCTTGGCCTTACATGCCCATGGGTGGGTGTCGGCACAGTGGTTGAGGACGAAATCCAGGCAGAGGCTGATGTTCTTCTCCCTGCATCTGTCCGCTAGTGAGATGAAGGACTCTGTTGTGCCGAGACGGGGGTCAAAACTGGTGAAATCCTCTACGGCGTAGCCTCCATCATTGTTGGTAAGGGGCATCTTCATGCAGGGCATCAAGTGCAGGTAACGGACATCAAGGCTTTCAAGATAGGGCAGTTTCTGTTCAAGACCCCCAAAGGTTTTGTTGAACTTATCGACATAGAGCATCATGCCGCTCATTTTTGAACCCAGATACCAGAGAGGATTTGCAATCCTCTCTGCATCGAGGCTCTTCAATGAAGGTTTCCTAGCCTTGAATTTGCTCTGGAGGAGGTCATAGAGGGGCTGGATGTCCCTGTTCTTGTAAAGCTCTTCCCACAAGGTAAGCAATTCGCCTTGCCTTGCCGTCCATCGTTTCTTGAACTCTTTCATTATCTAGCTCTTTATGGCACCATCGCTGATTCCCTTTACAATATATTTTTGCAAGAAGAGATATACGATGATGATCGGTATGATTGAGACCATGACTGAAGGGAAGATCAGCTGCCAAGGGTTTCCGAACTGCCCTGCTGTGATTCTTGCAAAGTACAGTTCGAGGACCAGTGTTTTGGTAGGGCTGTTCCCAATGACCAGGAAGGGCAGGAGATAGTCATTCCATATCCACATGGAGTTCAGTACGATCACCGTCACTGTGATCGACTTGAGCAGCGGCATGACCACATGTATGTACATCTGAAAGATGTTGCACCCGTCGATGGTCGCAGCCTCCTCAACCCCTCTTGGGACACTCTTGACAAACCCATGGTAGAGGAATACGGACATGGATAGACCGAACCCCCCATACATCAGGACGAGACCGGTCGCACTTTTGAGTCTGATATCATCAAAAAATTGAATGAGAGGATACATGACGGCCTGGAAGGGGATGAGCATAGCTGCGACAAAACACATGAAGACTATGGTGCTTGCCTTGCTCTTGTTGCGAACCATGATCCATGCGGCCATGCTGCTTACGATTACTATCAGCAATACCGATGTGCTGGTTATGGCCGTTGTGATGAAGAGGGCCCTGAAAAAGTTAATCTCCTTCATCGCATTACTGAGATAGGAGAAAGTTATTTCAGAAGGCAGGCCCAGCGGCGAGCTTATGATCTCACTCTGGCTCTTGAAGGAGTTCACTAGCAGGAGCCAGAGGGGGGCCAGTGTATAGATTGCAATACCGCTAAGGACCGCATACAGAACAGCCATCTGTATCTTTTTTTTGAGGAAATAGTTTTCATTCATTGAATTGGAGGTGATCGGTGGTGTTTTTTTCATATTACATCTCCACTTCTTTTCGCTTGGTAATGGCTACCTGTGTCAAGGTTATGCCTGCCACGAGGATGAAGAATATCACCGCCTGTGCCTGGGCCTTCCCATAGTTAGGGGGAGCGGTATCCTTGACTGTCCTGAGTATCTGCATGGCGAGAAGTCGCGTACCGAACTCACCGTCGGTGAGAGCCACGTTCTGGTCCAGCAACTTGAAACTGTTAGCCAAGGTCATGAAGAAGACAATGGTAAAGGAAGGCATCAACATTGGAATGGTGATCTTTCTAAAAGAGTACCAGTAGGAGGCTCCGTCGATACTGGCTGCCTCATAGTAGTCAGCGCTGATGTTATTCAGACCCGCAACATAGATTATCATCATGTAACCTGCATACTGCCATGTATTGAGCATGGCCAAAGCAAACAAGGCTTTAGTGGAATCTTGCGTCATATACCGTAAAAAGGGCAGGTACAGGGCTTCGGGTGAAAATAGGATGTCAGTGAAGATTATCTGGAATATGAATTGCCAGATAAAACCCAATGCGAGGCCGCCCAACATATTGGGGAGAAAGAAAATTGTCCGATAGATTCCGGAACTCTTGGTTATCTTGGTTACCATCAGGGCAAGGGCGAGAGCTGCGACATTGACGAAAATTACTGCTATGAAGGTGTATTTCACCGTATAGACCAGAGCAGAGATGAAACGGGTATCCTGAAAAGCTTCCTTATAGTTTGCAAAGCCTACAAACGACTTGAACATGCTCGTTGCCCGGGTTCCGGTATCCGGGTCGAAGTAGTAGGTGCCCCTCCAAGCCAAAAACGAGTTCACCACACCCATGATGAACGGGTAGAGGATGACCATGGTGAAAAGGAGTAGGGAGGGTATGACCAAGGGCCAGAACCATTTCTTATAAAAATTCATTTGATACTCCTGGGAAATAGGGGCCGGAAACCCGGCCCCTTAAGGATTTGGGAAGTTATTTCATTGCAAGCCACTGGTCTATGGCGTAGTTTGCAATTGCCTCATAATCAGAGGCGGTCCAATTTCTCTTGGTGAGATAACTCTCCATGATTCTCAGGCCGACAACATCTCCACTCCATGATGCGGGGGCACCATTGTAAGGAGCGGACAGGGTGTTTCCACTGGCCATGTAGTCGATGATCGAGTTTCCAAGGCTGTTGGGAACTGTGGTGGTTTCAGGATCGGCATTGTAGGGGATAAATGCAAACTCCTCTACAATGTACTTCTTTCCGGTATCACTGTTGTTCATCCAATAGAGGAAATCAAAGGCTTTCTGCTGTTCAGCCTTGGGAACCATGGCGTTTACGGCATAGTAGTTAGGCACGAACACTGGAATCGAGCTGTTGAGTTTCGCTACGGTTGTCCCATCAGTCCGCTTGATATCCTGACTCTGGAAAGGCATTTTTACGGGGACAAACTCAAGTCTTTCGGCTTGCGCGGGGTTTACCCCTGCGATGTTGCCAAATGCCCAGTTTCCTTGTTTGAAGAATACAGCCTTGCTGTCTGCAAAGATCTGTACGGCCTGGTCATAGCCGAAGTTCGAACTGGAGACGAAATCCTGGCCACGGACTGCCCTGCCCTTGAGGCCTGCTAGGTAGCTGGTCTTCAGGTCGAGGGCTTTGGCGTAGGCAAGCAGCGCACCCTTAAGGCTCTTCACCTTCGCATCATCCGCTTGTTGGGCTTCTGTCTCACTGGTTAGCACTGCGTTGAGGGCGACGTTGATGAAGTGATCGCCATAAGTCCATTTTTCCGCCCCCATGACAGCAAAGACCCCATTGAGATTCTTGCTCAGTTTTCCCTTTGAGGATGCGAGTGTATAGCTTTTGCCGTTCAACTTGACGGAAGTGGCTTTAGGGGATGTAATCCAGGCATCAATGGTTTTTACAAGGGTTTCCCACTCTTCGTAGGTAGCCGCCTTGATGTCCAGAAGGACTGCGTCCACCTTGGAAGGGCCGAACAGCTCGGAAAGCATATCTCGGTCGACGATGAAGCCGTAACCCTCTACGTTGTAGGGGATGCCGTAGCTTGTCTTGCCGTCAGAGGACAGCCTCAATCCTTGGGGAATGGCAGCAACCATCTTAGCGAAATCACCGCTAGTGACAGTGTTCAGGTCAAGGACAAATCCACCTTGTTTCCATTCTGGAAGCTCTTTTAGGCTCTGAATGGAGAATATGGAAGGCATTTGGCGACTGTTCATCTCAGACCGCAACGTTTCCATATGGTCCTGGCCGCTTCCTATGGAGAAGTTTTTGACCCTGATTCCTGTCTCAGCCTCGTAAGCTGCACACATCGCAGCAAACTGTGCTGCGTTCTCTCCCTTTGAGTTGTAGACATAGATGTCGTACCCTTTGTCAGCTTCACCAGCTCCCTGTGCAAAAACAGAGGCTGAGAATGCCATGAGGAGTACTAGGACAACGATTAGACTTTTTTTCATGTTTTCTCCTTTTGCTTTGTGATTTCTAAAGCTTTGAACAATGTTTACTACCAGCTTGGATTTTCCTTGAAAAGCAAACCAAGGTTGGTATATACTTAATATTAAACCGGTTTTCTAAACCAGTCAACCTTT
This sequence comes from Spirochaetales bacterium, assembly GCA_012838275.1. Lineage (GTDB taxonomy): Bacteria > Spirochaetota > Spirochaetia > Sphaerochaetales > Sphaerochaetaceae > Sphaerochaeta. The sequence goes on along the minus strand of DUPO01000133.1, from coordinate 44,094 downwards.
ATTTTTTACAATAGACAAATGGTTATTTTATAAAAAATTACCCTGATAATCTAAGAAATCTAGTTTTGGAGGCAATCATGAGTCGGAAATGGATGCAAACAGTGGACAGTTCGGTCTCACAGACCTATGTGGATCCTCTCTATCCCAAAACAGGAGAGAGTGTGCTTATCAGCATGCAGATAAGTAAGGAGAGTGAACTCTTCTCGGCTTCGTTGTTTGTTTTCCATCATGGGAATGAACATCCGCATCCACTCAGAGGTGCAGAGTGTGGGGATCGACTGCTCTATAGAGCATCTGTAACGATGCCGGATGAGCCGATGTATTGGTATTTCGTCCTGTTTGCATGCGACCGTGCATACTATTACTCACGAAAGGGAGTGAGTGCGAGTCCCCCTTCGCTGTATGACAGCTTTTTCCTGAAACCGGACATCATTGACGTCTCATGGGTAGGATCATCCACCTGCTATCAGATATTCCCCGACAGGTTCAAGGAATCCGACCCCTCTGTAGGGGCCAAGGATGGTGAGTACACTTTCGATGGTGGAAAAGTGCAGACGATGGATTTCTCAGAGAAACCCCTGCCGTTCGATGAGGGAAAGTGCCTCGACTTTTTCAATGGCGATCTCAAGGGCATTGAAGATGCCATCCCACATTTCAAGGCCTTGGGGGTGAACGTCCTCTATCTCAACCCGATTGGTGTCTCAAGGACGACCCATCGCTACGATTGCTGTGATTTTTTCCATATTGACGAGAAGTTGGGTGGTGATGAGGCTTTCATCTCCCTGACTAGGAAGCTGCACGATGAGGGGATTCGTATCGTGGTGGATATTTCCATCAATCATACAGGGATCGAACACCCCTGGCTCTTGAAGGCACAGCAGGATCGTGACAGTGAAGAGGCATCGTTCTACTATTTCAATGAGGATGGGTCAGTCGCCTGCTGGGAGGATGTCCCGACGCTTCCCCAACTGAACTACAACAGTTCTCGCCTGAGGGCTTTGATCTACAAAGGAGAGGATTCAGCCTTGATACGATTCCTCAAGGAACCTTACCTGCAGGATGGATGGCGCCTCGATGTCGCTTCAGTCTTGGGACGGAGAGGGGATGACCAGCTGTGCGAAGAGGTCTGGAGGGAGGTGCGCAAGAGTGTAAAGGCCGAGAATGAGCAGGTGTATCTGGTCGGAGAGAACTGGGTTGATTCAGCCCCATTCCTGCAAGGTGACATGTGGGATGGAACGATGAACTATCTAGGGAGCAGCAGGCCGCTTCGGTCCTGGATGGGGGAGACCGACAGGTTCCTCTCGGAAGGGTGGGGACATGACCCCAAACCTACCAGGGCGTATACCGCAGTAGAGCTCGCCCAAGCTTTGGAAAGCCAGCTTGCGAGTCTACCCGCACAGATGCATCCTATGCAGATGAACCTGCTCGACAGTCATGACACCACACGTTTTCACGCAACACCGAACCAGTTTGATTTTGCCATCTATAGCGGGAGTGTCATGTTGTTGTACCTTCTGCCCGGCATGCCAAGCCTCTATTATGGTGATGAGATTGGACTGGAAGGTCCCTATGGCAGCGTCGAGGATTCCCGTTATCCCATGCAGTGGGACAGGACAAAGTGGGACATGAGGTTCTATGATTTATATCTCTTTGTGGGAGATATCCGCAAACGGTATGGGATGATGCTGAAGTCATCTGCGCACAAGGTGGTGTATGCCGATGATACCTCGCTGGTTTTTGCCCGTTATGACAGTCAGGTTGCACTGCTGGGCATAATCAACAAACATGGGGAGCCTAAGGAGCTCATCATACCCAATTACATGCTTCAAGTGACCGATTTCCTCGGAGAGAAACGTGGGGAATTCAGTCCGGACAAAAATTCAATTGTCTTAAAACTTGATGCGAAAGAGAACTGCATATTGGAATGCCGTCGTTAGCTAGTCACATTTGAGGGGTAATACTCGTAAGTTTGAGATTTGTGCAACAATTCAAAAGGTTTTTGTTGCATAAATCTTGCACAAAACTTATTAAAGATGCAGTATGAGGTGTCATAACCTGAAAGGAGACCTTTTAGTATGGCATATTTTTTTAAAGAACCTTCCCGAACATTCAGTGAGTACCTATTGGTACCCGGTTACTCGGATGAAAACGCTATCCCCTCCAATGTCAGTCTGAAAACGCCCCTGGTGAAATTCGCCAAAGGGGAGGAGAGTGCCCTTTCCCTGAACATCCCTATGACGAGTGCCATCATGCAGTCGGTCAGCGGGGAATCCATGGCGAGGGCCTTGGCGCGCGAAGGGGGGATAAGTTTTATATACGGCTCTCAGAGTATTGAAGAGGAGTGCGCGATGGTCGCGCGGGTGAAAGCCTTCAAGGCGGGATTCGTCCCCAGCGATTCCAATCTTCGGGAAGACCAGACCTTGCAGGATCTGATACATCTCAAGAAGAAGTTCGGCCACAATACCATAGCTATCACCAGCGATGGCAGCGAGCATGGGGTTTTGGTCGGAGTGGTCACAAGCCGCGACTGGAGACCAAGCAGGATGTCCATGGATACCCCCGTCTCATCCTTTATGACCCCCTTCTCCCGTCTGGTCTATGCAAAGGAGGGGATCACTCTCAGTGAAGCCAATGATATCATCTGGGAACACAAGCTCAACTCCCTTCCGATCGTGGACGAGAACAACCGGCTCTGCTCCTTTGTTTTCCGTAAGGACTATGACAGCCACAAGGAGCATCCCAATGAAGTGTTGGACAGTCGTAAACGGTATTTGGTAGGGGCTGGGATAAATACCCGTGATTATCAGGAGCGGATTCCAGCTCTCCTTGCCAGTGGCGCCGATGTGTTCTGCATAGACTCATCTGAAGGGTTTACCGAATGGCAGAGAAAGACACTGCAATGGGTCCGCAATGAGTATGGGGACAGTGTGAAAGTGGGAGCGGGAAATGTTGTCGATGCTGAGGGTTTCCTTTTTCTTGCAGAGAGCGGAGCAGATTTCATCAAGGTTGGTATTGGCGGTGGCTCGATCTGCATAACCAGAGAGACCAAGGGCATAGGCCGGGGGCAGGCAACAAGTGTCATCGAAGTGGCCAAGGCCAGGGATGAGTACTACAAGAGGACAGGCACCTATATTCCCATCTGCTCCGACGGCGGCATTGTGCATGATTACCACATGACACTTGCCCTTGCCATGGGTGCGGACTTTTTAATGTTGGGCCGCTATTTTGCAAGGTTTGACGAAAGTCCGACCGATAAGGTGAACGTAAAAGGTTCCTACATGAAGGAGTACTGGGGTGAAGGGTCTGCGAGGGCACGCAACTGGCAACGCTATGATATGGGCGGGGATAGCAAGCTCTCTTTTGTAGAGGGAGTGGACTCCTATGTCCCGTATGCTGGGGCGTTGCGTGACAACGTACAGCTCACACTGAGCAAGATGCGTTCGACAATGTGCAATAGCGGAGCCCTGAGCATCAGGGAGTTGCAGGAGAAGGCAAAGCTTACCTTGGTATCATCAACTTCCATTGTCGAGGGCGGTGCGCATGATGTGCTGCTCAAGGATTCCAATGATATGCCTCGAAAGTAATGAGAGGTGTGATAATACTTGTTTTGTCTGCTTGCGGCTAACCACCTGTATCAGGTTGGTTAGTCGCTACAATGCTTGTTGATAGGCGCTGTTGAGGTCTTAATCTCCACACAGTTGCACTATTATCCACTTCGTAGTTGACACCTGTAGCGCCTTTATGGTACTTTCTTTCAAGTCGGCCGGATAGCTCAGCGGGAGAGCGGTTGCCTTACACGCAATTGGTCGGGGGTTCAAATCCCTCTCCGGTCAAAAAAGCGCATCCTAATCGGGTGCGCTTTTTATGTAAGGATGGTATCTATGAAACGCAGCCTGTTTGAAAGTCCAAAGATGGCGATAGTGATTGCTATTTTCTGCAACTTGCTCTGGGGGACTGCTTTCCCTACGATAAAGGTCGGTTACGAACTGTTTGCCATAGGTGGCAGTGTAAGCTCCAAAATCCTTTTTGCTGGGATCAGATTTTTCCTTTCCGGTCTGCTTCTTGTTGCGTACCACCGCATCTCCACCGGGAAAATGCCTACCATGCAGAAAAAGAACTACCATTTGGTCATCATCCTCGCCCTCATTCAAACTACAGCCCAATACTTTTTCGCATATATTGGAGTTTCCAACACTACCGGTGCGGCTGCTACCATCTTTTCCTCCCTATCTGCCTGTTATGCTGTGGTGCTGGCTCACTTTTTCTTTACGGATGACAAGCTAAATACACAGAAAGTGGTCGGCTCCATTGTCTGTGTCTTCGGTATCTTCATCTCGACACTGGGGGAAGGGACCATACGCTTCTCCTTGAACGGAGAGGGGATGTTGCTGGTCTCCCAGCTTTGTTTTGCGATTGGTTCTGTCATCAACCGTAAAATTACCCAGAGTGACGGACCCTTGGCCGTCACTGCCTACAACCTGACTCTCGGAGGGCTTGTCTTGATCATCATCGGTTTGGGATCCGGAGGGAGACTTGCTGTGGTATCTGTTTCCGGTATTTTAGTCTTGGCTTATCTCTCCGTTTTATCAGCTCTGGCATTTACCCTCTGGTCGCAGCTTCTCAAGTACCACCCTGTCGGGAAAGTCAGTGTCTTTACCTTCATTGTCCCCATTGCTGGAACCCTGTTTTCGGCCCTGTTGCTAGGTGAGGACATCATGCATATCAAATATCCCATTTCGTTGGCACTGGTCACCCTCGGGATATATACTATCCACCTGCAGAGAAAGGGCGGCAGGAAATCACCGGTGTTGCCCCGCTAGGACCAATTGGGTATAGTTGAAACTACATTGGAGGTCATGATGCAGTTTGATCAGTACTTTCTTTACTTCTTCATATACGCGATCATCGGGTATGTCAGTGAAGTCATATACTGTTCCATCCCGGTGAAGCGATTTGTAAACAGGGGATTCCTTCATGGCCCATATCTTCCCATCTATGGGTTTGGGGGCTTGTTGGTAGTTGTTCCCCTGATGTTTTTTTCTGCCCATCCCATAGTTGTTTTCCTTATTGCATTCGTTTTGACTAGCGGTTTGGAATATGTGACCAGTTTTTTGATGGAAAAGATCTTTCATACCCAACTTTGGGATTACTCAGAGAAGTTTGCTAACATACGAGGAAGGGTCTGTCTGCTCAACTCAACGCTTTTCGGCCTGATGGGTCTCGCTGCCACCTACTGGTTGCACCCGAACATGATCAGGCTTGTCTCAAGCATACCTGCCCAGGTGCTTAACCCGCTGAGCAGCGTCTTGCTCTTCATAATCGCAATAGATACGACCAGCAGCATAATCACCATGGCTGCATTCCAGAAACAGCTTGCTGAATTCAAGCTTAGGGTCAATGAGCTTGAGGTAAGGTTTGACCTCATTGCAAAACAAAAGACAACTCCAGCACTGGAGAGGTTGAAAGAGCGCTTGAAAAATGAACTTGAAGAACGTAGGCTCAAGCTCAATAAACGCTCAAGACGCATCCTCAATGCATTCCCCTCCATTACAGCAAGAAACGAGGAAGACCGGTTGCAGCTTGAGTTGCTGAAGATGGAATTCCGCTCCTATCGGGAAAAGAAAAGACAACAGAGGAGCAAGAAATGACCATGCAGGCACGACTTGACAGAACACTGGAAATGATCGAGAGGTCTCTTAGGGATAGTGGCAGAGTTCCTTCATCTGTTTCGTTGATGGCTGTCAGCAAGACCCACTCCTATAAGGAGATTCTTGATCTTTTTGGTTGTTCACAAACCTTGTTTGGGGAGAATAGGGTCCAGGAGGTGGAGGAGAAGTTCCCTCTTGATAGGCCTGAGGGCATGAAACTGCACCTTATTGGGCATCTGCAGTCAAACAAGGTAAAAAAGATCCTTCCTCTTGTGGATAGCATCGACAGTGTCGATTCACTCAAGCTCGCACAGAGAATCAACAGCGCATGCTTGGCCCAAGAGATCAGGATGCCTATTCTCCTTCAGTACAACACCAGTGCAGAGTCATCCAAAAGCGGTTTTGAGAGTGAGGATGAGCTTTACACCGCCCTCGATGCCATCAGCGAAATGCAAGGCCTCAGGGTAGGAGGACTGATGACCATCGGTCCGCTTGTGGGAGGGGAGAAGGAGACTCGCTCTGCTTTTGCCCTTCTTCGCGAATTACAGCAAACATGCACCGATCGTTACCCAAATCTAGATTTTTCAACCCTGAGCATGGGGATGAGCTCCGACTTCCCTCTTGCAATACAAGAGGGTGCTACAATGGTCAGGGTAGGGTCTCTACTGTTTGGTGAGAGGCTATACCGATGATGAAAAAACCTTTGTTCGTACTGGTGTTGCTCCTATTTTGCTTCTCGCTGGTTCCCCTCAGCAGCGCGAGCCTTCCTGCGTATGAACCATATGAGGAGAATGAGTTCCCTCTCTGGACCTATAAGCTACGTAGGGCTGAAATCCTGTTTTTCGGATCCTTTGTCATCACTATGGCAGTTGCCACTGTAGGGTACTCCATTGCAGTGAATGCAGGGTGGGTACCCCCTGCCAAGGATGCCCTGACCGCTATCCTCATCCAGGGTGGTATCGCTAGCGGTCTCTCTTTGGGGATTTCTGTTGCCGACTACATTATCGGTGAAGTGGAGGAGAAGTAATGGCGATCAAAGTACAAAAGTTTGCATTTACAGTAGAAGAGCTAGAAGAAAAAATGCGTCTTGATGCGTATCTTGCGTTGCAAGGCTTGAGGCGTTCTGTACTCGGTGAGCCTGATACACTCATCCTCTTGAACGGCAAACCTGCAAAAAAGGGCAAGTCGGTCAAGACCGGGGATACTCTCCTTATCACCTATACCGAGGAGATATTCGAGGGGTTGGTCGCAGAGGACATACCCCTTGATGTGCTGTATGAGGATGAGGAGCTGCTGGCGATCAACAAGGAGCAGGGGATGGTTGTCCATCCCGCTTTGGGAAATCATGAAGGTACGGTCGTGAACGCCCTTCTAGGCCGATATGGGATGGATTTCAGCAAGCTTTTCCTTGATGAGGAGAGTGATTCGGAAGATTTGGAGGAAGCCACCCTTGATTCCCCCCTCATAAGGCCTGGTATCGTGCATCGCCTCGATAAGGATACCAGCGGCACTATGGTCATCGCACGCACGTGCGAGGCTCATCGCAACCTTCTGGCCCAGTTCAAGGCACATACGACAACCAAGACTTACATAGCCCTTGCAAAAGGAAATTTTTCCAGAGTTGAAGGGAGTATTCAAAACAACATCAAACGCGATGTCCGCAACCGTAAGCGCTTTGTCACCTGTAGTGGGGAAGAGGGGAGAACTGCCCTGACACATTATAGGGTGCTGCGCCAATTTCAGGGCTTTGCCCTTGTGCGAATAAACATCCATACTGGAAGGACCCATCAGATACGGGTACACCTCACCTCGTTGGGTCACCCACTGATCGGCGATGTGATCTATGGCAAGGAAGACGGGACTACCATGATGTTGCACGCCCTACAGCTGGAGATCGACCATCCGAGCAAGCAGGAACGGATGACGTTCCGTTCTCCCTTGCCTGCCCGGTTCCTGCAGTATGTGCAGGGACGCCGTTCCTGAAACCAGAGATCGCTTACTCAGTCTCACGCCAGTTCTGCCTTTCCTTTGTTATGGCACCCAATTCGAGCAGCTGGTGGTTGAACATACGTTCGATGCGCAGTTTGCTTGCAGTGCCATGCCCGGGAAAGAGGAGAATGTTCTCATCAAGGCTCATCACTCTCTTCCAGATGGACTGTAGCAACAGTGCCTGCTCACGATAGCCTGTCGTTGTACCGACTCGGCCGCACATCAGCGTATCTCCTGTGAACAGGGCGTGGTCGATCTTATAGACCAGGCTGTCGAGACTATGCCCAGGTACATGGATTACCTCCACCTCCAGACCGGACAAGGTAAGGACCTGGTGGTCGCTGATGGGTTTGACTGGATATTCGTAAGAAGCGAAGGAAGAGGCGTAGATGGTAGGATTGTATATCTTTGCCAAGGTGCCTATTCCCGCTGTATGCGTCTTATGCCTATGGGTAAGCAGCACATGCTTCAGCTTGAACTCATTGGATTCGATCAAATGTATCAGTTCGGTGTCGACATGCCCCGGATCGATGAGAATGGCCTCACTGCCTTTTTTTGATCCTATGAGGTAGGTGTTGCAAAAGCCTACTACTGAAAAATGCTGGTATATCCTCAATGGCGTGCCTCCTCGTAATTGGAGTACCTGAAGGACACCCTGCGTTGGTTTGTGTGGGAAAAGTCAGCTTTCTTGAGGTTGCAATCGATAAAATCGGTATCACGGAGATAACTGGTACCAAAGTTTGAGTAATAAAGGTCGCAGTCGCCGAAGTTGCAGTTCAGAGTATCTATGCCTACAAAGTTTGTGTGTGTGATGGAAGACCCGCTGAAGTCGCATCCTATCATCTTGCTTCCGGAAAAGATCGAATACCTGCTGTTTATCCCGTTGAAACGGCAGTTTTCGAAAAGGCAGAAATCAAAAAAACTTGTTATGAACGTACAAGCCGAGAAGTCGATGTCCCTGAAGGTGCACCATGCCATGTTTGATGAGACAAACCCCTTTTTGGGAAGCGTCAAATTTTCAAACTCGGCTCCGGTTATGGAGAGGTCGATCACATCCGAATCCCCAAGAAGAGAAGCGAGACAGCTCTTGTAAAGGTCCTCTTTGTTCGGGCTGTGACGGAAGCAGAAGGGGCCTTCTCCACAGATATATGTATTGCATGGCGGCTTCTCACAAGTTTTGAAATTAAACATAACATAACAGTACCAATTCTCAGAGAGTTGTCAAGAAGGGCTCTTTGCTAGTACAGTATGAACATGCAGCAACACATAGGTATCGTCACCAGAGGAATCAGCAATATATACACCGTCAAAGAGGGTGAGACGAGCTATCTGTGCCGGATAAAAGGCAAGCAGCTCGATACCGGAACTCATGAATACAATCCTCTGGCAGTCGGTGACAGGGTCTCTTTTGTCATCACCGGAACATCAGAGGGGCTCATACTCGAGCGCCTTGAACGTACCAACTGCTTCCAGCGTTGGAACGTCAAGGGAAAGAGCAACCAGACTGTTGTGGCTAACATGGACCTGATAGTCTGTGTCTGCAGTGCGGACTCTCCTCCCTTCCGTCCGCGCTTCATAGACCGTGTCATAGCTTGCAGCATAGATGTGGATGTGATGATAGTGATGAACAAGAGTGACATCCTGCTTACTGAGGATGAATTCGAACGCTTTGCCCTCTACAACAAGCTTGGATACACCATACGGGGAGTCAGTGCCCTTACCGGGGAAGGCCTTGATGAGTTTGTTTCCTTGCTGAAAGGAAAGACGGTAGCCTTCATAGGACAGAGTGGAGTAGGCAAGTCCACCCTCATCAACCGGATTCTTGATGTTGAGCAGAAAATCGGTGAAATCTCTGAGAAGTATAATCGGGGCAGGCATACCACCAACTACTCGCTGATGATAGAAGGCGATGACTTTACCCTGGTGGATACACCGGGCGTGCGAGAGATCCAGGTCCCCCATGGTGATCCCCAAAGGATCGCCCAATCCTTCCCGGAATTTCTTGAGCCGTCAAAAAAATGTGCGTTCGACCACTGTCTGCACAACGAGGAGCCTGATTGTGAAGTCAAGCGTCTCCTCGAACAGGACAAGATTCATTACGACCGTTACGATAGTTATCTGAGAATGCTCGCTTCGTTGGATGCGAAGGATCCCGAATGGATGGGGAAGAGCGACCAGAGTCGTGAACGTTATAGAAATATGGATAAGCATGAACAAGAAGAGTATTGAGGACCTGGGATTTCTCTCTGTCCTACAGAAAATACAGGGCTGTGCCCTCAGTACCGAGGGTGTCCAACGGCTTGCGAACCTTGGGTTTCTTTCCGATAGGGATGCATTGCAGCAGCGCCAGAGAAAGGTAGCGGCGTTTTACAGGTTGCTTGGTCACCCCAATGGGGGAGTGCCCTCCTCCTTCGTAGATATCACAGAGGCCATGCGTATTCTGGAAAACCCCCTATTGGTCCTTGACGGGCAGGGTCTGGTTGCACTTGCCCACTACATCCGGAGTGCCGAAATCTTTCTGGAATACTGTAACCAGAATCTCGATAACAGCGGACCTCTGCAGGATATCCATGGTTTGCTCGGTCTTGCCATCGAGGATGAGCTGCTGCACCTTAAGAGCAGCATTCATTCGGTCCTCGATGAATCGGGAGAAGTCAAGGATAGCCACCCTGCCATACGATCATTGAGAAGAGAGGTCGAGCATGCGAAGGCTGTCCGTTCCAAATTCTGTAATGACTATATGAAGACTAAGAGCTCCGCTATGCAGAGTGACCAGAGTGCCTTTCGGGACGGGAGGGTGGTCATTCCCGTACGGAATGACCGCCGTAGCGAGGTGGAAGGATTCATCAGCAGCGCATCCTCATCAGGCAATACCGTGTTTATGGAACCGTACAAACTGGTTGAGATGAACAATTCGGTGGTGATGGCCGAAAACCAAATTCTAGTCGAGGTTGCCAAACTGCTTGCAGGGCTTGATAAGGAGGCCAGAGAGTGCAAGGCTTGTTTGCTCTCTCTCCAACAGATGGTCGGTGATGCCGATGCCCTGTTCGGCGCCGCGCGTTACAGTTTCAAGACCCAGGCTTCACAGGTTGACCTAGACAGCCCTCTCTTCACTATGATCGACGCACGTCACCCCTTGCTGGGGAGGAAGGCTGTTCCGATCACAGTGAAGCTTGACTCCAAGGTTCAGGCCGTAGTCATCTCAGGACCGAATGCCGGAGGAAAGACCGTTACGATAAAGACTGTCGGCCTGATGGCCATGTTGAATCAGTTCTGCGGTTTTATCCCTGCTAAGGACGGCAGCGCCCTGCCTCTGTTTGATGATATCTTTACAGATATTGGCGATGAGCAGAGCATTGAAGAGGAGCTCTCCACTTTTAGCGGTCATATGAAGCAGATAGGCTATATCCTACGAAACATGACAAAAGACTCACTGGTCATCATGGACGAACTTGGCAGCGGTACCGACCCTGTGGAGGGTGCTGCCTTGGCAAGGGCGACTTTGGAGTACTGCCTCAAGGAGGCGAAGCTCACTTTGGTGACGAGCCATCATGGGGTTCTCAAGCAGTTTGCCTATGCCAAGGAGAGTGTCATCAACGCATCGATGGAGTTTGACGACTTTAGCCATCTTCCCACGTTCAAGGTTATCAGCGGTATCCCCGGTGACAGCCATGCCCTCGATACAGCGAAGACGATGCGTCTTCCTCCGGAGGTGCTGGACAAGGCAAAACACTATCTGGGCAGTGAGGCCGTTGAAATTGGGGAGATTATCAAAGGGCTCGAAAAGCGAAGAAGAGAGGCCGAAGCATCTGAACAAAAGCTCAAGGATCGGCACCATGCGCTTCAGCAGCAGGTAAGGGAGGTCCAACTCAAGGAGCTGAAGCTCAAACAGGATGCACTCATTCTCAAGCAGGAGCAGTCAAGCGAACTGTATCGCTTCATGAGGGAGAAGAGCAGTGAACTGGAACGCCTTGTAGCTGAGCTTCGAAGCGGAGAGATAAATCGTGAGAAAACCAAGAGGGTCAAGGGTTTTGTCTCATCACTGCAAGAGAAGCAGATAACGACAGAACGACAGATTGAAGAGCAAAGTGAAGAGATCCAGGGTCAGAGCCGGTCAAAAGATGAAAAGCCTATTCAATTCAAGCCTAATATGGATGTCCTGTGCGGCAGTGCAAGGCGTGAAGGGCGCATTATTCGTAAGGCATCGAAAGGGAAGTGGATAGTTGCAATCGGTGCCATAAAGTTTACCCTTAGTGAGAGCGAACTCTCCCTGCCCAGGAAGAAGGAGGAGACTAAGGTCCATGTGCAGTACCACAGCAGCACCCCTTCACCCAAGTTGGTCATCGATGTGCGAGGCATGACTTTGGAGGAAGCACTTTCTGCTATGGAAGCGCAGGTGGAAAGTTCCCTAGTCCACGGACTCTCCACCTTCTCTGTCATTCATGGCTACGGAGACGGGATTCTCAGCCGCGGGATAGGGGAGTACCTCAAGAAGAACAAACATGTCACTGATTATCGATTTGCCCTTCCTGAAGATGGGGGGATGGGGAAAACGTATGTTTTCTTCTGATAAAAGATGGCAGGGGCCTTGCACCCTTGCTTTTTTTATGCCATAATAATATTTAGTAAATTACTAATTTACTAAATATAGAATAGGTTGGAGATAGAATGTCAGTCGATAAGAAGAGATTACGGCAGGAGTACAATGAGATGCGACCACCCATGGGTTGTTTTTCCCTGAGCTGTGAAGCTACGGATGATGTTTTCATCGGCTGGGCGACAAATCTGAAAAATGCAAAGAACTCCCTGTTGTTCAGGCTCTCTGTAGGGAGTTTGCTCCACATGCCTGAATTACAACAGCTGTATACAGAGCATGGCAGTGAGAAGTTTAGTTTTACAGTACTAGAAGAGCTTCACTATGATAAAAATGATGAAACCAGGGATTACAAGGAGGACCTTGCGATCCTTACCGAAATATATCTGGAGAAAAATCCGGAAGCAAAGGAGATACAGGTATGGAAATACCCACAACACTGAAACACAAACCCGTGATCGTCGTGGAGAACTACGGGGAAGTGGATGGAAGAAAAGCCAATGATTCGGATGCGCAAGGACTCTCTGTAGGGCTTGCTCAGTGGAATGATCGGGGAAATGTAGAGGTGTCAGCAAAAGTCTGGCGCCATACAGGAGAAAAATGGTCCCGTCAGAGTGAGGAACTTCCTCTCAACAGGGTCCTAGACCTCGCAATCCTTGTCTGCAGGACCAGCCTGTATTTCCAGGATGCATATAGATTCCCTAAGTATTATGATCCTGAAAACATGCAAATTGATAGGATTGGCATGCAGGGTTCTGCAATGACCGTTGAGGTCTGTGATAATAATCCCCTTATCGATACCGACATACGTTTGCTCGCCGATGCCTTGGGAAAAGACGGCGAGATCATGGGAGAACGTTTCAGGATCCTTTCGGGTCTTCTCAAGGATATGGGATATTGAAGCTTTGATTGGTGTATTCTTGCTTCCTGACAAGATGCGTGTTACGATTTTTGCAAGGAGTGATTATGTCTGATTATATGAATGGAACAGGTATCCAATACCATCTGCATATCAAGGAAGGCGATGTCGGGCGGTATGTCATTCTTCCCGGAGACCCCAAGCGCGTCCCCTTGATAGCCAAATATCTCGATGATGCCCGTCTTGTCGCTGACAGTCGTGAATATGTCACCTACACAGGAACCCTTGAAGGCGAGAAGGTCTCGGTAACCTCCACAGGCATAGGCGGCCCTTCCGCCTCCATTGCGATGGAGGAGCTCTACAAGTGCGGAAGCGATACCTTCGTTCGTATGGGCACCTGTGGTGGAATAGCCCTTGATGTGATCGGTGGGGATGTTGTGATCGCCACAGGAGCTGTCAGGATGGAGGGGACCAGTCGGGAGTACGCTCCCATCGAGTTTCCGGCTGTTGCGACCTTCGAGGTTGTCACAGCCTTGATGGATGCAGCTGATAGCCTTGGTAACAGAAGCCATGCAGGGGTGGTGCAGTGCAAGGACTCCTTTTATGGGCAGCACGCACCTTCCGAGATGCCGGTCTCCTATGACCTCATCAACAAGTGGGAGGCCTGGAAACGGTTGGGTGTCCTTGCAAGCGAAATGGAGAGTGCGGCCCTGTTCGTAGTCGCCGCCAAGCTTGGGGCTCGCTGTGGGAGTGCCTTCTTTGTCGTGGGTAACCAGGAGCGGGAGCTGCTGGGGATGGATAATCCCAAGTATCACGATACAGATTCAGCCATCAAGGTGGCTGTAGAAGGGGTGCGAAACCTCATACGTAAGGACAAGAAGGCTCTTTAAGAGATAGTTGCTTTGTCTGCAAGGCTCTCCGTAACCGGGGAGCTTTTTTCATGGAGAATCGACTGTATGCTCAGATCGTCTGGGAAGGGGCCCATCTTGCCTAGGGAGCAGAGACAGTTGCTGCCGTGATATGCCTCATAGGTTCCGCACAGGGGGTAGTTTTTCCCTCCTAAGGGGAGAAGCTTGCTGATCTGCTTGTAGTGGTAGAGGAGCTCAGTAGTGTGGGGGATATGTTCAAGGGTGCACCGGTAGGGGAGGAAGGCGAACTTGGGTTCGATTCCCGGAAGATAGATGAGTAGGTCGAGCAGGGAAGGCAGCAGGGTATAATCCAAAATAGTGCCGCCTTGCTGTTCTATGTGCAGATATATTCTCAACATCAGCCGGTTGGCTTTTGCAACACTCTTGAATATTGGCAATTCACTGGAAAAACACATTCGGTAGTACATCTTTTACCTCCGTATGGATGGAGGGATGTAGATGCTCAGTTCGCTTCAATATCGGTAGAAAGGGATATCTAGCTCCTCGAGCTTCTGCTCTCCTTGTTGGAGAAGCTTGTCCAGATCTTCATTGTTTTCAGCAATGAGCAAAGGGTCAATTGTATATATTTCAAGCCCATGCTCTTCATATTCTTCTTGAAGTTCCCTATTGGGAAAATTGCCGAGGTCAAGGTCGAAACGGATTTTTTGGATATCTTTGGTGAGGTTCTCACTTTTCAAGAGTAGGGTTTTTTCTGTCTGCAAGTTGAAGATCCGAATGATTCCCCTCATAGTATGGGAACTGAATAGGTGTAACGTGTTCATATCGGCTACTATAGTAAAATTGATGGATTGTGTACACAGGATATTGAAATAGATGCCTAGCTTGCATTTTTTCTCACATTGGACGATAATCTTGCTTGTTTGTCGCATACGCTAGGATTTTTCGTTTGTTGCTTATTTTTGGAGAATCCTTTATCATAATGCATTATTACAAGGTAGGAATTCAGATGGCTCAACAAATTCAAGATTTGGTTGCTTCCATCCGCAAGGATGGCATTGAAGTAGCCCAGAAAGAGGCGGCTCAGATTATCGCTGATGCCAAAGCCCAGGCTGACGAGATTGTCTCCCAAGGACGCAAACGTGCTTCCCAACTTATTGAAGATGCACAGAAAGAGATTGATGTACGTGACCAGAGTGCACGCGCCAGTCTCCAACAGGCAAGTAGGGATGTACAGCTCTCCTTGAAGAAAGCTATCCAGAAGCAACTGGATAATCTGCTGGTCGAGAAACTTGAAGAGGCTTTCAGTTCCAAAGATATGCTCTCCCTGGTCACATCTGTTGTATCACAACTCTCCGATGGGGCAGACTCAGAAGTCCAGCTCAGCGAGAAGGATTTCAAACGGCTCGCCTCTTCCCTGAAGAGTGAGCTCAGTGAGAAGATCAAGGGTGGATTGGAAATTAAGGCTGTTGAAAAAGTACAGAGCGGTTTCCGCATAGCCGAAAAAGACGGGTCAGGTTTTTATGATTTCAGTGCAGAGGAGACTGCCAATCTCATGGCTCCTTTCCTTTCTTCGGCAATTGCCGATATTGTCTTCGCCCAAGCGAAGTAAGGAGCAGAGATGGCTTCCTATTACTATCTGGTAACTACGTTGCCCCTGTTGCGCTACGACGGACAGTGCCCGTTTGATACGGCCACGTTCCTTGCAAAGTGCAAGAGTCAGGTAAGCGAACGTGATTACCGGACTATCGAATCTGCCATTTCAGGCAGAAGCTCTTCCCACCCTTTTTTAAAAAAGTGGCAACACTTTTCTTCTATGGTGAAAAAAGAACTCAATGACCAACGGAGCAAGAAGCTCGGTCTCTCCGTACAGACATATCGCAATGAAGGCGATAAGGAATTTCGCATCGGAGAGACTGTCCGTCAGGCCCTCTCTAATGAGAATGCCCTGGAAGCGGAACTCGCCTTGCTCTCCCTGAAATGGAATTATCTCGATGAGATCTCAGCCTTGCACTACTTCGATGTGGAGGCTTTGCTCTCCTATGCTGTAAAGTTGCAGCTGTTGGAGCGCAAGAGTCTCTTTACCAAGGAGGAGGGCTATGCTGAATTCAAACGCCTTTTCTCCAATTTACAGACTGAAATAGCTAATACGTAGTGGAGTTGGAATATGGCAAATACAAGTGGACGTGTTATTGGCGTCAACGGCAATATGGTTTCTGTAGAATTTGACAGCGCCATCTCAAAGAACGAAGTAGGGTACATCCTCCTGGGGGATGTCAAACTCAAGGGCGAAGTCATCAAGATCAACAAGAATGTTGCATCCTTGCAAGTCTTCGAAATGACAGAAGGCATCAGTGTTGGAGACAGTGTTGAGTTCTCTGATGAGATGCTCAGTGTCGAACTGGGCCCTGGTCTGTTGCAACAGATCTACGACGGCCTGCAGAACCCACTCCCTGAGCTTGCCTCGCAGTGTGGCTTCTTCCTGCAAAGGGGTGTGTACCTCGATCCCATCCCCAATCTCGATTGGGAATTCACCCCTTCGGTAAAGGTCGGCGACCTGCTCAGACCTGCAGATACTTTCGGTACTGTTCCGGAAGGGCTGTTTACCCATGAGATCATGCTCCCTTTCTCTTTTGCTGATGTCGACTGGAAAGTGACGTCAATCAAGGAGAAGGGAACCTACAATGTCCGGGAGGAGATTGCAACGGTTGAAGATCCTAAGGGCAACAAGCGTAACCTGACCATGGTTTTTACCTGGCCCGTGAAACGCGCGATCAAGACTTATGAAGAACGCCTGCGTCCTGATGAGACACTGGTCACCAAGATCAGGATCATTGATACCTTCCTGCCTGTAGCAAAAGGCGGTACGTACTGCACACCAGGCCCCTTTGGAGCTGGAAAGACGGTTCTGCAGCACATGACAAGCCGTAACGCCGATGTCGACATCGTCATCATCGCAGCTTGTGGTGAACGTGCCGGTGAGGTCGTCGAGGTTCTCAAGGAATTCCCTGAACTGACCGACCCCAAGACCGGAAGGTCCCTGATGGAGAGAACCATCATCATATGCAATACATCCTCCATGCCGGTTGCAAGCCGCGAAGCATCGGTATATACCGCAGTGACGATAGCCGAATATTACCGTCAGATGGGCTTGGACATCCTATTGCTTGCCGACTCCACCTCTCGGTGGGCCCAGGCAATGCGTGAGATGAGTGGCCGTCTTGAAGAGATTCCCGGTGAAGAAGCTTTCCCAGCCTATCTGGAGAGCCGCATTTCGGAGTTCTATGAGAGAGCGGGAAAGGTCAGGCTGAAGGATGGAAGGATCGGTTCGGTCACCATCGGAGGGACAGTCAGTCCTGCCGGAGGTAACTTTGAGGAACCGGTAACACAGGCAACGCTTAAGGTTGTCGGAGCTTTCCATGGTTTGAGTCGCGAACGTAGTGATGCGCGTAAGTATCCAGCAATCGACCCGCTCGGATCCTGGTCAAAGTACGTGGGGATCATTGCTGCCAACAAGGTCGAATATGCCCGTTCAATCCTATTTAGGGGCAGTGAGGTCAACCAGATGATGAAGGTCGTCGGTGAGGAAGGTACTTCCATTGCCGACTATGTCGTCTATCAGAAGAGTGAGCTCATCGATACGTGCTATCTGCAACAGAACTCCTTTGACCCGGTGGATTCATCCATACCCATTGAGAGGCAACGACATGTGTTTGACCTTATGTTTACCGTCCTTGCAGCCAAATATGATTTGGAAAGCAAGAAAGAGGTCCGATCCTTCTTCAATACGCTCAGACAGAAGTTCCTCGACTGGAATAACGTGGAATTCAAAGGCGAACGGTTTTCCCAGTTGGAAGGTGAGATCAAGAAGCTCTATAAGGGCAAGTTTGTGCAGTTTGACCATGTTGCCGAGAAGTTGATGTAAGGGGTAGATGATGCAAAAAGTATATTCAAAGATAGAATCGATCGTAGGAAACGTCATAACCGTACGTGCGGAAGGGGTCAGCAATGGGGACCTGGCAATTGTCACAACCTCCCAAGGCACCAGTTATGCCAACGTCATCAAGCTCGACCACGATCTGGTTTCACTGCAGATATTCTCTGGTGGCCAGGGTGTATCAACCGGGGACCAGATTCGGTTCCTGGGTGTTCCCATGAGGGTCTCCTACAGCGACAACCTGATGGGTAGGGTGTTTGACGGTACGGGTAAGCCCCGTGACAAGGGCCCTTCACTGACAGAAAATATGGTTGATATCGGCGGACCTGCAGTTAACCCTGCTATGAGAATCGTCCCTCGAAACATGATTCGTACCGGAATCCCAATGATCGACGTTTTCAATACCCTTGTTGAAAGCCAGAAATTACCGATTTTCTCGGTAAGTGGTGAACCCTACAACCAGCTGCTGGCGCGCATTGCCATGCAGGCTGAGGTTGACCTGATCATCCTTGGCGGCATGGGACTTAAATATGACGATTTTCTCTATTTCAAGGACACTTTGGAAGCGAGCGGGGCCATGAGCAGGACAATCATGTTTGTCCATACAGCCAGCGACCCTACCGTTGAGTGTATTCTTGTTCCGGACATGGCCCTGGCTGTCGCAGAGAAGTTTGCCCTCGATGGCAAGAAAGTCCTTGTATTGCTGACCGACATGACCAACTTTGCTGACTCCTTGAAGGAGATGGCAATAACCATGGACCAGGTCCCTTCCAATCGTGGATATCCTGGCGACCTCTACAGTGCATTGGCTTCCAGATATGAGAAGGCCGTTGACTTTGAAGGTGCAGGCTCACTTACCATCCTTGCAGTGACCACCATGCCTGGTGATGACGTAACCCACCCGGTTCCAGACAACACAGGGTATATCACCGAAGGGCAGTACTATCTCAAGGGCGGAAGAATCGAGCCGTTTGGTTCGCTCTCTCGCTTGAAGCAGCAGGTCAACAAGGACACCCGTGATGACCACCGGGCCCTTATGGACGGTATGATCAAGCTCTTCGCATCCTACAAGGAGTCTGTTGAGAAGAAGTCCATGGGCTTCATGATGACAGAGTGGGATGAGAAATTGCTCAAGTATGGTGCCCTGTTTGAGGAGAAGCTTATGGACCTGAGTGTCAATATTCCACTTGAACAGGCTTTGGACTTGGGCTGGGAGATTCTTGCTGAGTGTTTTGAACCGAATGAGACAGGATTGAAGAGCGATCTGATTCTCAACCGTTGGCCGAAAAAATCGGTTGACTAAGGGGGAGCGATGGCCGTCAAACTGACAAAGAACGAGCAGAAGCTGCAAAAGGATAGCCTCAAACAGTTTCAGCGCTATCTGCCGACCTTGCAACTGAAGAAACAACAGTTGCAGATGGTGATACGTCAGATAGAGACTGAGGTTGCTGAAATGCGCAAAAAACAACAGCAACTTGTGCAGGCGATGCAGGTCTGGATAGCTGTCTTTCATGAAAATACGGTATTTGCTGAGGAACTGGATCTGGATAATCTTATCAGGATAGATCGGGTTGAACGGTCAGTAGGCAATATTGCCGGTGTGAACATTCCCGTATTCAAGGAACTCTCTTTCCAGCCTATCACCTATGATTTGAATGATTATCCGCTTTGGGTTGACCAGGCACTGGAAAGTTTGCGTGATGTATCCCGTTTTGATGCTCTCATTTCCACCTTGGAACAGCAGGTAAAATTGTTGTCCAGGGAACTTAGGACCACCAGCCAGAGAGTCAATCTCTTTGAAAAGGTAAAGATCCCTGAGGCCAAGGAGAATATTCGTAAGATCGGCATCTATTTGGGAGACCAGCAGACAGCAGCCGTGGTTCGGGGAAAGATCGCCAAGAAGAAAATGGTAAAGGAGGCCTGATATGATTGTTCCGATGAAAAAAGTATCTGTCATTGTACAGGCCCATAATAAGGACTCGATGCTCAAGAGCCTGCGGAAGAGAGGGGTGATGCATATATTCACCGAAGCTGTCCGTACGGAGAAGAGTGAAGTCCTCAGAAGGAAGCTTGATGACCTGGCAAAGGTGAGAAACAACATTCTTGATAAGGTCGATGCCAAGAACCTGCCTCCTCAGAAACATGTTTCTGAAGAGGTATTCGTCGAGCTCCATGAGAGATATCTGCAGTTGATTGAGACTGCCAACAATCTTGAGGAAGAGGTTGCCAAGGACAATACCAGCATAGAGCTGTTGAGGCCTTGGGGTGATTTCAACCCCGACGAGATTGCACAACTCTCAAGGGAAGGGGTGTCCCTTGCTTTCTATACGCTTTCCAAAAAAGATATGAAGGCACTCGATCCTGATATCCCCTATATTGAACTCGCACCTATGGGAGCTCTTCAGGCTATTGCAGTGGTCAATACGACCCTTGAGAACATTTCAGGCGTCACTCGATTTGAGATACCTGATGTCTCTCTGGCCGAGCTTGAGGAACGCAATGCCTATGCAAAGCAACGTCTGGTCGAGATAGACGCAACTCTCAAGGAGGCGGGAATCTATCTGGATGCATATCAGCACATGATAAGCCGCACTGAGCAGGAACTCAACTTCGACCAGGTATCGGCAAACTCCGATGGGGGAGATGACTTGTCCTGGATTACCGGCTACCTCCCTGCCCCAGAGGAGAGTGACTTCAGCAAGTTCGCATCCAACCAGGGATGGGCTTATCTTATAGAAGACCCGAGTGAAGATGATAATCCTCCGACCCAAGTGAAGTATGCAAAGGGTACGGGCATCATCAAGCCATTGTTTGATATCCTCGGTACTGTCCCAGGCTACAGGGAGAATGATATCAGCCTCTGGTTCCTGCTTTTCTTCACCCTGTTCTTTGCCATGATCATAGGGGATGCAGGTTACGGCTTGGTTTTCCTTCTTGCGGCCGCAGGCATGCATATCAAGGCAAAGAAGGCCAATACCATGGTGTTGCTCATCTATGTCTTAAGTATGGCTACTATTGTCTGGGGATCGCTCACAGGTACGTGGTTTGGTTCCAAGATGATTCTTGAATCCATACCTTTCCTGCAAAACCTGGTAATACCTTCGATATCCAACTATCCCGAACTGTTCGGCCTGGATGCGGTAACTGCTCAGAATCAGGTGATGAAGTTCTGTTTCATCATCGGAACAGTGCAGCTCTCCTTGGCATGTGTGCTGAACATCGTGCATAAGGCTCCGAATAAGGATTTGAGCCTCTTTGCTGATATCGGTTGGATGATCGACATATTGGCCCTCTACTTTGTCGTACTGCAGCTTGTAGTCGGCGAACCTGTAAATTACTCGATGGTTGCAGGTGCGATAGGTCTTGGTTTTATGCTTGTTGTAGTATTTGGTGCTCAAGGCCCCGGTATCCCTTTTGGTAAGGGGCTGACTGCAGGCTTGGGAGGATTCTTTACCACATTCCTGAATACCATCAGCTGTTTCTCCAATATCATGAGTTACATCCGACTGTTCGCTGTTGGCATGGCATCCGTTGCGATCGCCCAAAGCTTCAACAGCATGGCAGGTGGGATGCTTTCAGGATTTGCTGCAATTGCAGGTATTCTGGTCCTTGTAATCGGGCACTCCCTCAACTTGGTTATGGGTCTGCTCTCTGTAGTCGTACATGGTGTACGGCTTAATCTTTTGGAATTTTCCGGACAACTCGGTATGGAGTGGACTGGAATCTCATATGAACCGTTCTCACAGACGGTACAAGAAAACTGAATCGTTGTTTAAGAACAACTAAGGAGAAAACATGGCTAATTTGGAATTTATCGGACTGGCTTGCGCCTTGTCCCTTTCTGCTCTAGGTTCCGGTCTTGGTGCAGGTGTTGCAGCTCAGGCAGCAGTCGGCGGCTGGAAGAAATGTTATGCAAACGGTAAGCCCGCACCCTTTATCATGGTCGCTTTTGCTGGTGCTCCACTGACCCAGACCATCTACGGGTTCCTGCTCATGAATTTCATCGCCGCAGCAATTGCCGCTGGAGCTTCCTCAACCCTTGCATTTGGTGTTGGTGTGTTTGGTGGATTGGCCATCGGTCTCTCCGCTTGGATGCAGGGCAAGACCAGTGCTTGTGCTTGTGATGCCTTGGCAGAGACGGGGAAAGGTACGGCCAACTACTTTATCGTCATCGGTATCGTAGAGACTGTAGCCCTCTTCACCTTGGTCTTTAGCTTGCTTGCTTTGCAATAAAAAGTTACTGAACAACGGTTCCCATACAACAAAGGACACTCCCGAGGGAGTGTCCTTTGTTGTATGGGAATGCGATACACATTTTATGTAACAAGAGCCTGCATTTGCAACATACTAGGCAAAAATATATAAATATCATCCGTTTCCTTAAAAACCCAGCATTTCACTAGGGTAAAAGATTGACATATAGTGAAAAAACGTACAAAGATGAACATATACCCCCTAGGGGTATAAGGAGCGCTATATGATGTTTATACCATTACTGGTCTTTATCCTGCTTTTGTATGTTGTTTTCAGAAATCCAGACTTAAACAGGAATCACATATCGAAAGCAGATGAAAAGTCACCTTTGGAGATACTCAAGCAGAGATATGCAGAAGGATCGCTATCGCAAGATGAGTTTTTTCGAATGAGAGAAGAACTCAGCAAATAAATACAGGAGGTGTTTAGATGCATGGATATTATTGGGGTTTTAGAGGGATGCCCAGGTCAGGCAGATTCGCCTGTCTGAATTATATGGATTCCCCTTGGGGATTTTGGTTGATGATCGCCCTCATGGTTGTCGGCATACTCCTTGTTGTACTGCTTCTTGTGAGCATCAGGAAAAAACACAACCTGATCAATGACGACTCTCAAGCATTGGCAATCTTAAAGAATCGCTATGCCAAGGGAGAAGTGACCACAGAAGAATTCCAGAAAATGAAAAAAGATCTGAAGTAGGGGAAGCCTGGAAAGTTTCGGCTTATGATTTCAGTGTACGCTACAGTTCATGAACAGAGATGAATTGTAGCATGCACTTTTTTATGCAAATTTCTTCTCCAACTCCAACAGAGCGATCTTCTTATCAAGGCCCCCACCGTATCCGACCAGCTTTCCATCCTTTCCTATAACTCTATGACAAGGGATGATTATTCCTATATTGTTTCTGTTGTTTGCCATGCCTATGGCACGGCAAGCCTTGGGATTACCTATCTTGATGGCTATATCCTCATACGATCGGGTCTCACCATAAGGAATTTCGAGAAGCGCACTCCAAACAAGTTCCTGAAAAGGGGTTCCTGCAATTTTGAGGGGAATGGTGAAATGCTTCCTCTTTCCACTGAAGTATTCGTCAAGCTCATTTTTTGTCTGGTCAAATACTACAAGCTTCGCCTCTCTGAGAGTTTCCTTTTTGCCGAAGTCCAAGGCTATGAGAGAGCTTCCATCACTCTGTAAGGTGATGGGTCCGAATAAAGAGTCGTAGATGCAGTGATAGGTCTCTGTCTTTGTCATAGGTAATCCTCTTTCACCATCATAAACCAAAAATCCCTAACATCAAAGGTGATATATCAAAAGCAATACCAACAAAAAGAGCGTTTTCCGCATCTTCTTGTTGGTATATGTAGTGTATAAAGGAGTATCAGTTACCCTTTTACAAGAACTCTTTCCTCAATGGGTTGATAGGTTTTTTCACCTGCCGGGCTGTTGATGGATCCAAAGGGCATCTGGGCTATGAGAGACCAGGAGGAGGGCAGACCCCATGTTTTCCTGACTTCTTCCTCAATGAGGTTTCCGTAGTGCTGAAGCGATGCCCCGACCTTGATGTTTGCGAGGGCAGTCCAGATAGAGAACTGTGTCAGACCTGTTCCATGATGACTCCAAAGGGCAAAGTTGTCCTTGTAGATCGGAAAATCATCCTGAAGTTTCTTGACTACAGACATATCCTCAAAGACCATGACGGTTCCTGCTCCGGAGTCAAATGCGGCAATCTTGCTCTTGGTATCTGCTGCCTGATCCTTGGGGACAATTTTCATAAGTGCATCCAGTACGATCTTCCAAAGCTTCTTGCTCTCGTCGCCGTAAAGGATTACAGCTCGAGCACTCTGTGAATTGAATGCAGAGGGACTGGTGCGCACTGCTTCCTGTATCGTCTTGGTTACAGTCTCCTTGGATACAGGTAAGCTACTGCCAAGGTCATATATAGTTCGTCTGAGGGCTACGCTCTCTAAAAATGTGTTATTCATTCGTTTATTCTCCATGGAATACAATATAGTTGATTGCAATATAAAAGTAAAGAGCTGACCCCTTTCTTATTCCCAGTTGAATTAAATAGTTCGCTCATTAGGATTCCGTTGAATAGGTTTCAGGTATAGTAGAAAAGAGGTGCCTGATTATTGTATTTGCTATTGAATATAAAATGTAAATCCACCAAATAATCATCTTTTAGTAATAGATAATGCCATATATTAATAAAGATTGACAGATAACAAAGTTTATCGACTAATATTGCTAGTAATAGATTGACTTGTTCAGCTAAGTAGTTGATTGTTAAGTATAGTGCACTGTTGGTTGCAAAGAAAACACAAGATTATTAGAAATTTCTCTTTGCTCTTTGCATTATACGGAGTTGTAACGATAACAATCGGTTGAAATGAAAAAGGAAGGTGTATATGAGTAATCAGGTTATTGGGATTGTATTGCTGGTTGGTGGCCTCGCTCTTCTTGGGGGAGGGTACATCAAGTCTCAGTCTGTTTCCGGGTCACTTCGGTCCTTTTTGGGATTTAAGTTCAGCAAGGAGACCATGTGGTTCATTCTTGGCGGTATAGCCGCTTTTCTATCCGGTCTGTTTGTTTTGATGAGCAGGTAAAACTGTTTGAGGTTTTGTGTTTCTACTCCTTGTAGATTATCGCTGAAAGAAAAAGGAAGATATGTATGACACGTATACTTGGAATCGTACTGTTTGTTGGCGGTGTGGCGCTTATCGTTGGGGGATATTTTGCCTCCCAATCCGCATCTGAATCACTTCGATCGTTTTTGGGGTTCAAATTTGGCAAGGAGACCATGTGGTACCTCATAGGAGGAGCTGCTGCTGCAGTTTCAGGTCTGTTGTTGATGATGTCCGGCAGGAATTAGCCCTCAGTCTAACTGTCTGAATCTCCATTTTTGAAAGCTCATCTTTTTCAAATCTTGTCCTTCTTGTTTAAATCTGTATACTGAAGAGTATCAGAATACGAGGTACAACACATGATCTATGATGAGCTTTCATTCCTTCACACGTACATTTCACTCAATCATGGCCTTACTGCTGCAATGCAAATCCTTGAAGCCAAACAGTGGAAGGACGAACCTTTGGGGTTCCATCCAACCGATAATGCCCGTATCACTTGTGAACTTGTTGCATATGAAAATTCATCCCAACCAGGTCCCTATCAGGTATTCGAAGAGAAGACCCGACTATATGTCGTAATTGAGGGTGAGGAGCTTATGGGTATTTCCTGGCGTGAGCATGCACGCTCCCTGAGCTTTGATGGGGAAGGGCAGGCTACCCTCATCGCCGATCCCATCGGAGTCATCCATGCCAAGTCAGGACATTTTGCCTTGTTCATGCCCGGAGAACCGCATACCAGCGGCATGGAATCACCTGGGAAAAAAGCCTTGGTACGAAAACTCATCTTTACGATATCCGACTGAATAAGCTTTACAGGCGTTTACTAAGCTCTTAACAAAGAGCGGCAAAAGCGGTAGAGTGGGTAGCGATAAAGAGAGGAATTATCATGAGAGAGTATCATACAGCTACCATTGGCGATAAAGAGATCGGCCACGGCCTTCCAGTACTGGTGCAAACCATGTATGACAGTGCCATTCCCCATGAAAGGGAAGCTTTGGATGAGTTGCTCAGACGTATCGGATCTTTGAATGCCATGGGATGCGATATCTTGAGGTTCTCCTACCCGAGCTCGGATGATCACGAAAGTTTTTCCTGTCTCTGCAAACACAGCCCCATTCCCCTGGTGGCTGATATTCATTTTGACTATAAGCTCGCACTGGATGCAATTGCTTGTGGAGCTCATAAGATACGTATCAATCCTGGTAATATCGGTGCGCGTTGGAAAGTGGATGAGGTGGTAAGAAGCGCATTGGATAACAATGTGGCTATCCGTATCGGCTTGAATAG
Source organism: Spirochaetales bacterium (assembly GCA_012838275.1). GTDB lineage: Bacteria > Spirochaetota > Spirochaetia > Sphaerochaetales > Sphaerochaetaceae > Sphaerochaeta. Next base: position 18,033 of record DUPO01000133.1, on the reverse strand, counting down.
CGGATCCCTGCCCAAAGGTGAAGACCCTATGCCAATCCTGATGAGCAACACCGCCTTGGAATATCTCTCCTGGTTTGAAAGCCTTGGGTTTTATAACACAGTCATCTCCTTGAAGGCTAGCGATGTGGAGACGACCTATGAGGCAAACAAGCTCTTCGCATCGCAAAGCGGCTATCCGTTGCATTTGGGTGTAACCGAAGCCGGTTCGGTTGTCTCATCGGTTACCCGGTCAACGTGGGCTTTGGGAAGATTGCTTGAAAAGGGTATAGGAAGTACGCTTCGTATCAGCATTACCGGTGAAATAGAGACAGAGGTCCAGGCCGGGGTCGAATTGCTTCGCACCTTAGGTCTGCGCAAGGGTGGTATACGCATTGTCAGCTGTCCCCGGTGCGGAAGGCATAGCTTTGATTCCCAGGGATTTTTGCACTCCATTGAGAAGGATCTGATGAGCGTACAGAAGGATCTCACGGTGGCCATCATGGGTTGTCAGGTCAACGGTCCGGGTGAAGCCAAACATGCAGACATTGCGATCACAGGTATTGGAAGAGATATCTTCCTCTATGAAAAAGGTAAACTGGTGCGAAAAGTCTCCCTTCAAGAGGCTAGGGAAGCAGTATTGGAAGCGGTAAGAAATGCAGAATAAACTCATAATCAAGGGTGCTCGCGAGCACAATCTTAAAAATATAGATATTGAACTTGAAAAGAACAAACTCATCGTCATCAGCGGACTCTCCGGAAGCGGAAAGAGTTCGCTGGCTTTTGATACTATCTTTGCTGAAGGTCAAAGGCGCTATGTAGAGAGTCTCAGCTCCTATGCACGGATGTTTCTGGACAGGCTGGACAAGCCTGATGTGGATTATATGGAAGGCCTCAGCCCCGCCATAGCGATCGAACAGAAATCGACTCAGAAAAATCCACGTTCGACAGTAGGTACCATTACTGAAATCTATGACTACTACCGTCTGTTCTGGTCTAGGGTAGGCACTCCACACTGTCATAAGTGCGGCCGCGAGATTACCGAGATGAGCATCGACCAGATCATCGAGGCAATATACAGGGCAAAGGATGAGAGCAGGATCATAGTAAGCGCTCCTGTTGCCATCGGACGCAAGGGCGAGTTCAAGAAGGTGTTTGAGGATGCCAAGAACGGTGGTTTCCAACGAGTCAAGGTCGATGGGGTAATGATGGAGCTTGATGAGCCGATCATGCTCGACAAACAACAGAAACACTCCATCGATGTTGTCGTGGACCGCCTCATCCTCCGCCCGGATGCCCGCCAGCGACTGGCTTCCAGCATAGAGACGTGCAACGAGATGACCAACGGTCTGGTTAAGATTACCTTCATGGCGGATGATGGCAGCGAACATGAGGAAATTTTCAGCGAACGCAACAGCTGCTCTCACTGCGGGATAACCCTGCCGGACCTGGAGCCACGGCTTTTTAGCTTCAACAACCCCTTTGGTGCATGTCCGGAATGCAACGGCCTCGGTGTGAAGACTGAATTTGATCCCGACCTCATCATCCCAGACTATTCCAAGAGCTTTAACAAAGGTGCCATCGCTTCCCAAAACCCGGATGCCGAATGGTCACGAATCCCTTTTGAAGCACTGGCCAATCATTTTGGGTTTACCTTGGACACTCCGTTCAGCAAATTGAAGCCTGAAGTCATTGATGCGATCCTGTACGGCACAAAAGAAAATCTCACCATGGAGTATACCAAAGAGAAGCGCAAGGAGATCTATCGGGTCAAAAAACCCTTCCCTGGGGTGATCCCGGATCTTCAGCGTCGTTATTATGAGACACCGAGCATGCAGATTCGCATGTGGATGAACTCCTTTCAGCACTCCCATGTCTGCGACAGCTGTCATGGGGAGCGCCTCAGGCCTGAGGCACTCGCTGTAACCATCAAGGGGATGAGCATCATGCAGGCGACCCGTCTCTCCGTTAAGGCTTCTTTGGAACTGTTCAAGGATTTCACCCTTACTGAAAATCAGAAGATAATCTCTGCCCAAGTGCTCAAGGAGATACGTTCGCGTCTGCGATTCCTAAGTGATGTGGGCCTGACCTACCTGACCATTGACCGTAGCAGCGCCACCCTCAGTGGGGGGGAAGCCCAACGCATCCGTCTGGCCACACAGATAGGTTCCGCCCTAAGTGGAGTGCTGTACGTTCTGGATGAACCTTCCATAGGGTTGCACCAGAGAGATAACCAAAAACTCATAGACACCCTCAAGAACTTACGGGATCTGGGAAATACGGTGTTGGTGGTCGAACATGATGAGGCCACCATACGTGAAGCGGATTATGTTGTCGACCTGGGACCCGGTGCGGGTGTCCATGGGGGCTATATAACAGCTCAGGGAACACCCAGTGAGATAGAAGCGAATCCTGCGAGCATAACAGGTCAGTTCTTGAGTCGTAAGCTTACCATTCCTATCCCTGACAAGAGGAGAAAAGGCAACGGCAAGAAGATTGCCATCAAGGGAGCGAGCAAAAACAACCTCAAGAGCATTGATGTGGACATCCCATTGGGCAAGATGATCGTGCTTACAGGGGTATCGGGCAGCGGGAAGAGTTCCCTGCTCAATGAGGTACTCCTCCCTGCTGTAAAGCGACAGCTGGCACAGAAGAGCCCCAACTTTGACGGATATGCAAGTCTTAATGGAGTGCAGCATCTGGATAAGGTCATCAACATTGACCAGAGTCCGATCGGTCGGACCCCTCGCAGCAACCCTGCAACATATGTGGGAGTGTTCACTCCCATCAGGGAGCTGTATGCCTCCCTGCCGGAGAGTAAGGCCCGCGGCTACAAGAGCGGACGCTTCTCTTTCAACGTGTCTGGTGGCAGGTGTGAGAACTGTAAAGGTGACGGGACCTTGAAGATCGAGATGAATTTCCTTCCTGATGTCTATGTGACGTGCGATGTCTGTCATGGCAAGCGATTCAACAAGGAGACTCTTTCTGTCCGCTACAAAGGCAAGAATATAGCTGAGATACTCGCCATGACCATGGATGAGGCAGCTGAATTCTTCAGTGCCATACCAAGGGTCAAACGCAAGCTCGATACCCTGATCTCGGTTGGTTTGGGATATATCCGCCTTGGTCAGAGCGCCACCACACTCAGTGGGGGAGAGGCCCAGCGTGTCAAACTCAGTCTGGAACTCTCCAAGTACGGAACGGGTAAAACTCTCTATGTTCTCGATGAGCCCACGACCGGCCTGCACTTTGCTGATGTGAAGAAGCTGATGGAGGTCATCAACCGTCTTGTCGATGGTGGGAATACCGTAATGCTCATCGAGCATAATCTGGATGTCATAAAACAGGCTGACCACATCATAGATCTCGGACCTGAAGGTGGCGATGGGGGCGGAATGGTTGTAACCAGTGGAACTCCTGAGCAAGTTGCCCTATGCAAAGACTCTTTCACGGGGTATTATCTTGCTCAGATGCTCCATGAAACAGATTGATTGGTTACGATTCAGAAAGCTGATAGTTTTTGCACTCTTGTTGCTGGGGTGTGCCTTTTCTGTATTCTCACTCTCTGTCGATGATCCTCTGCTAGTGGCCCTTTCCATAGAGCAGGCTACTGAGAGTGAGCTGGTTTCAATGGTAGCCCTACGCGGCCTGCCCAAAGGTACAAGCGAAGAGATGCGCTCCTCTTTATACTCCTATCATGAGATCGAGCCTCTCTCTCTTCCGCAAAATTCCGCTTCCAGGCAAACCTACACATTGACGATTATCCATGCAGACTCGGTATATAATGACCGGTCTCTCTCTTCTTTGGTAGTCCTTGAGGGAAATGCAGAGGTTGAATTCGCCCTTCAGGATGATCCGCGCCTCAAGCGGTTGTCGGCAGCCAGGATGATTGTCGATCTTGAAAACAACCTGCTTATTGCTTTTGGGGATGTCTTTTTTGATGAGGGTGGCGATAGCGTTACGAAGCAGAGTGTGACCGGAGACATCGTAACTCTCAATTGGGAGAGCGAAGCCCTTTTGGTTTCCGGGGGAACTACCACAACAGAGAGGAAGAACAGCGAGGGTGAGGATATCCGATTCTTTACTACAGGAGACCTCATCTCCTACAACGGTTCTGGTGACGGGATATATTTTGATAGGGGATTCATCACTACCAATGAAAAACACGCATACTCATCCATTACTGCAGAGAGACTCGCTTTTCTCAGTGGTGGTGATATTCTGGTAAAGAATGCATATCTCTCCATAGGCAGGGTTCCTGTCCTGTGGGTCCCTGCCTTCTTCATCCCTGGTGTCAGGATGGCGGGTAACCCTGCCATTGGGTTTTCAAGCGACAGGGGTATGTTCCTCAACACCACATTTGAGATCTACGGTTCCTATCCGAACTTCAAAAAGAGTGAAGGCAGCAGCTTCACCAGCCTGCTTGGCAGCGATCCCGATGGCAGCCTCAAGGCCGATGGTGTGATGTATAGGGTTAGGGAAGGGGAGATGACACCATTTGAGAGATGGGCTGACAGTAGTGGCTCCTATCTCGCCCTGATGGGGGATTCCTATGAACAGAGCGGCATAACCATCGGCATGGAAGCCCACCACAGCTTTTTTTCCAAGAAAGTCGTCCTTGACAATAGCTTGAGGCTCGCAGTCCATCCGGATGGCAAGGAGAGTCTGACAAGGTATGGGGATTTCCCAAAAACAAGGATGTATGGGGACAACAAGTTCGTGGTAGCCTCCTCCTGGTCTGACCTGACTATCACAATGCCTTTCTACTCCGACCCATCCGTCCGCCGTCTCTATGGCAATCGGCTGACAACATTCTCCTTTGACTCCCTGTTTGGCACACGGCAGGAGTTTCCCTCAACCTATATGGGAGATGTGAACTCCTATACATGGAAGGCTAACGGTACCTTCAATTTCCCAACCGACCTGTTCGGAGATTATGTCAGACAAGCTAAGGTCACCACCCTCAACGCTTCCATTGACTGGCAATGGGGTAAGGATACAACAACTTCTCTTTATAGCTACAGGATAAAGAAACTCACCCTGCCAGAGCTGAATGCTACCATCAGCGGAGAGCTCTTCTCCTGGTCCCGTCCTCTTGAAAGCAAGGGAAGTGAAGAGGAGATCACCGTCAAAGAGCAGGCCAAGCCAGCTGAATATGAACCATTCAATCTCGATCCAACGTTGGAAAAGGCGAATATCCCGACTTTGGCCACCAAGGCCCGCCCACCTTCCAAAGGAGGCAGGCAGTCCATAACCCTTGGGTACTCGGTAGATGAGAAACTGATTTATTCAGTTGCAAACCTTGAAGATCCCAATACGACTTGGCAGACTAACAAGAATATCTACACCTCCACTAATCCAAGCCTGCAGCTTGATATGGTTCTGCACCCCTCTTTTTTCACTTTCAAACAGAAAGTATCCTCGCCTTTCATCACCAGTGAGGACAGGACCAAGGCTACGTATCTTACCAGGCAGTTCCAAGTGACCAGTTCGACCAGTGCATCAGTACCGCTCATAGGTCTGAGCTACATCTTGGAGGGAAGGCTCTATACATTCCGTGACTCACGCTCGGCCATTCTCTATGAGAGCAAAGAGTCCTACTTCTCCTTTACCAAGGAACATGTGACCAAACACCAGTTGCGTCTGGCCAAGTCCTTTGCTGTAGGAGAGGGGACCCTCTCCCCATCCATCACTGCGACCCTCTATCCGTTGACCCAATCCCTATTGCCGGCTCTCGGCTATGCGATAGGACCGTGGGCCTTTGCCGGTTCACTGCTCTTTGTCGATGATGATGGCCAGTTAGCCCCTAAGTTACTCTCTTCCTCAGCAAAGTTCACCACGAGCCATGTCACGCTTTCACTCTTGGGAACCTACGACCTTGAAAACCTCAAACCGGACAGATGGTCACCCCTCACTCTCTCGGGTAGCGGTCTGCTGGAGCTGTTTTCCAAGCAGCTAACCTTCAAGGAGAGTTTCTCCTTTGAGGCTGCTTCAGCACTGCACGGACCCAACTATTTTAAGGACCTTACGACTACTGTCTCCATACCCTACATAACATCCACCCTGGTCTATTCCGGACCTTCTGATGCTCTGATTGCTGAGAGTTTCACCACTCAGGTAGCGATCAAGGACCTTACCCATTCATGGTGGAAGAGACGGATCACCTTAAGGCTCGGCCTTGATGCCAAACTGAACATCAGTTTTGTTGATACGTACGCCACGGCCTTGAGTCTGACTGCAAAGGCTGGCTTTTCCATTGCTGAGTTCCTTGATTTCTCTTTTTCACTTACAAGCACCAATAGGGGATTCCACCGGTACTATGACGGTTCCGGTTTCTCCTTCCCCCTCATGTGGGCGGACCTTGCACGCTCCTTTGACCTGGTGGGAGGGGGCAGGCATGCCACCCAGTTCAACATGAACTCCATCGCCATAGAGCTGACACACTATATGGAGGACTGGTCTTTGAATTGTAAATATACGGGAAATGTAGTACTATTGGCCAATCAATACAAATGGGTTCCGGTTGTTTCGGTTTTCCTCCAATGGAAGACTATCCCTGAACTTAAAGTTGATGAGAAATGGACTGAAAGATCCGGTGTCTGGATGCAAAGTCCTTCGTCATAAGGTGGGAGATGGAAAGCAGTATCGATTTCGATAATGAAGAGCAGATGCAACGTGTTTGTGGGATCAATGACCGCAACCTGCCTTACATGGAAGCTTTACTTGGTTGTGAACTTTTTGCAAAAGGTATCAAACTCTCTTATACATGTCCTAATGAAGCCTCTGGAAATCGATTCCAAAGGCTTTTACCCCGTCTGAAAGACATGGCTGAAAAACAGGACTACATAAGCGAAGCTGAGATATTCATGGAGTATCAGGGTCTCAAACACGCCAGGTCGGTGATGGACATCGCCCAAAACGGCAATGAAGAGAGTGAGAAGAAGCCCTCTCTTGTCGTACAGAACCGAATAGCCTATCCCAAGGGAGCACGTCAGGAGAAATATATTCGGGCAATGCAACAGAAGCAGGTAGTGTTCGGCATCGGTCCTGCCGGTACAGGTAAGACCTTCCTTGCCGTTACCTATGCATTGAGCATGCTCCTTTCAGGACAAAGAAATAAGATGATCCTTACCAGGCCGATAGTTGAGGCTGGAGAGAACCTGGGATTCCTTCCAGGTGACCTGGCCCAGAAAATCAATCCGTACCTGAGGCCTCTCTATGATGCGATGGAGTCAATGACAAGCCTCTCCACCATCCATCGCCTGGAAGAGAACGGGAGCATTGAGATAGCGCCTCTTGCGTATATGCGGGGCCGTTCGCTGCAGAATGCCATCGTCATACTTGATGAGGCGCAGAATACCACCATAGAGCAGATGCAGATGTTCCTGACCCGTCTGGGAGAGCAGTCGAGTGCTATCATAACAGGGGACATCTCCCAGGTTGACCTGCCCCGGCATCGCAAGAGCGGACTTGTCCATGCCATGGAAATACTGCAGGATATTGAAGATATCGAGTTTGTTCTTTTTGATTCGTGCGATGTGGTGCGCAGCCGCATAGTCCAACAGATTATCGATGCGTATGCAATTGATGCCAAGAACAACGACAAGGGTAACCAGTAATGAGCAGAAAACAATTGAGCAAAGAGAAAAAAGCCCTCAACATCAGAAACCAAAGGACCCTTGCCATAATTCTTGTAGTCCTGATAGTTTCCGCGGCGATGATCATCCCCTTGGTTTTGATCAGCAGCCCGGGAAAGGGGGTGCGTTCATTCTCGTCACGCTATGAGGTAGGCTCTTTGGCCAATGAGGATGTCTTTGCATTTTCCTCCTTTGAATATGAGGATATCGAACAGACTGAGCGCCTATTGGCAAAGGCGGAGGAGAAGGTGCTACCTTACTTCTCGTTCTCCCTCCATGCCACCTCTGTCTCGGTTTCCCGAGTTCAGGATTTCATTGATTATTGGGATCCTGCAAAGACAGATGTGCAGAAATTTGAAAGGGTAGGGTCTCCTGATTCTGCGAATGTCATGGCTCGTTTTGCTGAAATGAGCGAACAAGATTTGAAATTCATGCTGTCAGCACTTGAAGAGACCAGTGAACTTATCCTGCAAAAAGGCCTTTTCTCACAATCGGATGTACAAAAGAACAGACAGAATGGCTATGAGTTCTTCTATATGGACAATACCCTAACCATGGAGAAGGCACGCTCCCTTGTCGAGCAACCCTTCAATTCCATTGTGACCAAAGAGAATCTGGAACACTATCTTTCCTATTGGCTGAAGGCGTATACGGATGCGAACCCTCTTTTCCAGCCCCAATTGCTTCTTGACACCCTTTCACTTTTGCTTGAGGATAATGTTCGCTTTAACGAAGCTAAAACCCTTCAACTCCGTACAGTAGCCAAGCAACAGGTCAAGCCCGAGCTGGTTACCATCCAGCGAGGGCAGAAGCTTATAGCCAAGGACTCTGTCATTACTGAGGAACAGATGGCCTTGGTCTCAAAGATGAAAAGTTCCTCGATCAACTACACTGTACTTGAATTGATAGGAAGGTTCATTTTCATCGTGTTGGCTACCGGCTCAGCCCTGTATGTCTTCACAGAATTTCTCAAGCATGAGAAACGTCATTATCTCTATCTGAACCTGATGCTCTCCTCCATCCTGCTATCCCTTTTGATGTTGTATCTCATCTCACACTGGACCATGCAAAACTCCATCCAATTCAAGGATTCATTCTTGCCCGTCCTGTTCGCACCTATCTTCATCTCACAGATCACCAACAAGAAACGTGTCGGTATCATCAGTGGCTTCATGCTCTCATGCTACGCCATGATCCTTCCCCACAGCACTGCCCTGACATTCTTTTTCTCCATGACAACTATTGGATTCTGTCTGTATTTTTTCCAATTCACCATCAAGAGACTTGAAGATATCTATAACTGGTTTTATGCCTGTCTCTTCAGCAGTTTCATTGCGATTTCACTGAATCTGCTAGCAGGACTCTCCTTCAATGGGATTATCAGCCTTTTGGGTGCTCTGGTGGTCAACATATCGGTATCGTTGGTGCTTGTAGCCGCCATTGTCCCTCTGTGTGAGAGGGTATTCAACATTCCGACATCCTTTCGCCTCAGCGAACTCGCCTTTGCCGACAGCCCGGTACTTGACCGCCTCTCTGTCGTAGCCCAGGGAACGTATAATCATAGCCGCTATGTAGCTGACTTGGCTTACAATGCGGCTAAGGCAATCGGAGCAAATGCTATGCTTGCCCGGGTAGGGGGCATTTATCATGATATTGGCAAGGTTGACCATCCGGAATATTTCATTGAAAACCAAGGCCAGGAGAACAAGCATGATGATATCAAGCCGAGTCTTTCCGTGGCCATTATCAAAAGCCACGTCAAACTAGGCGTGGAAAAAGGCAGGGAAGCCGGGCTGCCGCAGGAAGTGTTGGATATAATTGCCCAACACCATGGCAACGATGTGATCCAATTTTTCTACCATGAAGCAAAAGAACAGGCACAGGTCTCAGGCATTGATGTAAATGAGGATGACTACTCCTACAATGGGGTGACTCCCACTACTCCGGAAGCTGCGATCGTAATGCTTTCCGACTGTGTCGAGGCTGCCAGCAGGACTTTGAAAAAGGCTTCTCCTTCCAAGTATGAGAAGCTGATCCACTCTGTTATCATGGGCAAGATTGCAAGAGACCAGCTCAAGGACTCCTTGCTCTCGCTAACGGACCTGGAACTTATCGGCTCTTCATTTTTACAATCACTGATAGGAAGGGACCATCACCGTATAGCCTATCCCGAAGAGCTAGGGGATACCTTGCAAAAAACACCTGTAAAAGGATAAGCGGATATGAAAAAAGAATTGGTAGTGGACATATCGTACGATGATGATTCCTACCGGGAAGTTGCACCTGAAGAACTGGTAAGGAAGCGGATCGTATCTGTTTTGGAGGCACTGGGCGTGGACCCCTGTGAGCTCTCTCTCAGCTTTGTAAGCGATGTGCGAATGCAAGAGCTTAACAAGACCTATCGCGACAAGGATGAGAGCACTGACATCCTTTCTTTTGTCCAGGAAGAAGATCTCCAGGACTTCAGTTGGCCTGAACTTTCTTTTAGTGGGGATAGTACACCGCCAGTAGAACTTAGAGTGCTTGGAGACATGGTGATATCGATAGATACCTTGAAAAGAAATGCACAATCATTTAGTGTTGATGTCGATGAGGAGCTGTTTCGGCTCTTGGTTCATGGCTTGCTGCATCTCCTTGGATTTGATCATGCAAGCAATGATGCGCTTGAGCCAATGCTCGTACAACAGGAGCAGATTCTCATGAAACTTGGGGGGATTAAACGTTGATTTCGCGAATGAAAGGCTTGTTCAAGAAAAAGCACCACAATTTGGATCAGGAGCTTCGCCAGAAGGTTGAGATTGAAGAACGGCAGACGATGATTGAAGGGATCGAGGAACTCAAGGACAAGACGGTAAAAGAGATCATGGTCCCCCGGGTCGATGTGGAATTCCTTAACAGTACGATCACCCTCGATGAGTTTTATGAGATAATCCAGGAACAAGGTTATTCACGGTATCCCGTATATGAGGACACCATAGATAACATTGTTGGAATCCTCTATGCAAAGGATATCTTACGACATGGGGTTGAGAATGACTTCGATGTACGTAAACTTATGCGAAAGCCTTATTTTATCCCTGAAAGCAAGCATCTTGATGACCTGCTTAGGGAATTCAAGGTCCGCAAGGTACACATCGCCATAGCAATTGATGAATACGGCGGTGTCAGTGGGATCGTATGCATGGAAGACATCCTTGAGGTCATCGTTGGAGATATCCAAGATGAGTTTGATGAGGATGAGGGTGATGGAATATTCAAAGTTGAAGAACAGGTATATATTGTAGAGGCTAGAACCTCCATTGATGATGTCAATGAGAGAGTAGGGCTGAAGATCGACGAAGAGGACTTTGAGACCATCGGTGGTTATGTTTTCGAGCTTTTTGGCAGGATTCCGTCGGAAAGTGAATCCATTGAGGATTCCCAGGCGGTATTCACTGTAGAGAGCATTGACGGACATAAGATCAACCAATTAAAATTGGTGGTCAAATAATTTGATACTACGTTGACCCTTTGGGGGGTAAACAGTATATTAATATCGATACGGAATTAAAATTCCCGGAGGAATACAATGAAAATTGCAATTAATGGTTTTGGAAGAATTGGACGCAACGTATTTAAGGTTGCTTTTGCAGACAAGAATATCGAGATTGTCGGTATCAACGACTTGACCAGTCCTAAGACACTGGCTCATCTTTTGAAATATGACTCCAACTATGGTGTGTATGACAAGACTGTAGAAGTTGGCGACAATGCAATCATTGTTGACGGAAAGACCATTCCAGTGTTTGCACTCAGGAATCCCGCTGAACTTCCTTGGAAGGAGCTTGGGGTTGATGTAGCCATCGAATCAACTGGCGTTTTCACCGTTGCCGAAGGGCCAAAGGGCGGTTACAAGGATCACATCAAGGCTGGTGCAAAGAAAGTAATCCTGACCGTTCCTGCAAAGGACAAGATCGAACAGACCGTGGTTTGCGGCGTCAACGACGACCAGCTCGACCTGAGCCTCGAAGCTTTCTCTAACGCTTCCTGCACAACCAACTGTCTTGCTCCGATTGCAAAGGTTCTTGATGATGCATTCGGAATCGAGCGCGGTCTCATGACCACCATCCACGCATACACCAATGACCAGGTCATGCAGGATCAGCCTCACTCTGACCTTCGCCGTGCACGAGCAGGTGCCGTGTCAATCATTCCTACCACCACTGGTGCTGCCCGTGCCGTATCTGATGTCATTCCCTCTTTGAAGGGCAAACTTAACGGAATGGCAATGCGTGTTCCTATTCCTGTCGGATCCATTGTCGACCTAGTCGTCATGCTTGAGAAGGATGCTACCGTTGAAGAAGTCAATGCAGCTATGAAAAAGGCAGCAGAAGGCCCGATGAAGGGTATTCTCGAGTATACTGAAGATCCCATTGTTTCCCATGATATCGTTGGAAACAGTCACTCTTCAATCTTTGATGCTGCTCTGACCATGAAAATGGGTGAGAAGATGATCAAGGTTCTCAGCTGGTATGACAATGAGATGGGGTACTCAACCCGTGTTGTCGACCTCGCCAAGAAACTGGTGAAATAACTTAAGCTACACTATCTTCAGGCCTGTTGCAAAGCAGGCCTGAGGTTTTGCTTGGGGATATGCATCATTTATAGAGAAAGGGGATTAGTATGATTTTACAAACTATCAGGGATTATGATTTCTCAGGCAAGAGAGCTCTTGTTCGTGTTGATTTCAATGTACCGCTGAAAGACGGTGAAGTAACTGACGATACCAGGATCAGGTCTGCCCTGCCCACCATACAGTATATTTTGGATGCAGGCGGCAGCGTCGTAGCGATGAGCCACTTCGGCAGGCCCAAGGGAAAGAAAAATCCTGAATTGTCCATGGCTCCCATCGCCAAGAAATTCGCCCAGTTACTGGGCCGACCGGTCAAGCTTGCTTCCGATGTCATCGGGGCCGAGGTTGCCAAAGAGGTTGAGGCTCTTAAGAGTGGTGAGGTTTTGCTGCTCGAGAACGTCAGATTCTACGCTGAAGAAGAGAAGAATGACTTGGATTTTGCTAAAAAGCTCTCACTTTTTGGCGATGTATACGTGAACGATGCTTTTGGCACTGCCCACAGAGCTCATGCATCCACTGCTGGTGTGGCGCACTATCTGCCCTCCTACGCAGGGTTCCTCATTGAAAAAGAGGTTAAGTTCATGGCTCCTCTGCTAGAGAACCCCGAAAAACCCTTTGTTGCCATTATCGGTGGCTCAAAGGTTTCAAGTAAGATTGGGGTTCTTGAAAGCCTGGTCAACTCCTGCGATACCATCGTAATCGGTGGAGGAATGGCCTATACCTTCCTCGCTGTTCAGGGTCATTCCATAGGAAAGAGCCTGGTTGAAGAGGAGTACAAGGATACGGCATCCTCCTTCCTTGCGAAGGCTAAGGAAAAAGGGGTCGAGGTAATCCTTCCTGTAGACCACCTATGTGGTGCTGAGTTCAAGGAAGACACCAAGGCCATAACCGTTGACAGTGCAGACATTTCAGGGGACCTCATCGGTATGGACATCGGTCCCAAGACAGTGAAGCTGATCGTCTCTGCTGTTGAAGGTGCTAAGAGTGTCGTCTGGAACGGTCCTATGGGTGTCTTTGAATTTGAGGCGTTTGCCCAAGGGACCCTCGCCATTGCAAAAGCTCTTGCAACCTGCAAGGGTACTACAGTAGTGGGTGGGGGCGACTCTGTTGCAGCTGTCAACAAGTTCAACCTTGCCGATAAGATTAGTCACGTGAGCACCGGTGGAGGTGCATCCCTTGAGTTTTTGGAAGGGAAGGTCCTTCCTGGCATCAAGGCATTGGAGAAATAAGATGAGAAAACCTTATATTGCTGGAAACTGGAAAATGAACATGACCCCCAGTGAGGGTGCGGCTTTCGCTAAGGAACTTGTAAAGGCTTTGGAAGGGGTAAAGACCAAGGTCATGATCGCTCCTCCTTTTGTCACCATCCCCGCTGTGATGGAAGCTGTCAAAGGCAGCAACATCATCGTTGCATCTCAGAACATGAGCGACAACAAGAGCGGTGCTTTCACCGGAGAGATAAGTCCTGCCATGCTAAAGGACCTTGGGGTCAATACTGTCCTCCTTGGCCATAGCGAAAGAAGGGCTATTTTCGGTGAGACTGACGCTCTGATCAACAGGAAAGTCCTGCTTGCCATCTCAGAGAAGATGGACGTGGACCTTTGTGTCGGAGAGACTCTTGAAGAGAGGGAAGCAGGCAAGCTGGAAGAGGTTCTGACCCGTCAGGTCACAGTTGGCCTTCAGGGTGTTTCTGCTGAGGATATGGCTAGGATCACCATTGCCTATGAGCCTGTATGGGCTATAGGTACTGGAAAGACCGCCACACCGGAAGATGCAGATAGTGCTCATGCTTTTATTCGTTCTCTTGTAGCCAAACTCTATACAAAGGGTGTTGCAGAAGAGCTCATAATACAGTATGGTGGTTCAGTAAAGGCTTCAAATGTTAAGTCTTTGATGTCCAAGGAACATATCGATGGTGCCCTTGTTGGCGGTGCTTCGCTCTCTGTTGAGCAGTTCTTGCCTATCGTCACTTTTGATATGTAACAAACCGGAGTAGTTAAATGGGTGTTTTGAGCGTTATTTTGTTGGTACTATTCGTGATCGTCAGTCTCCTTTTGATTTTCCTTGTCGCAGTGCAGGATGAACAGAGTGAAGGATTGGGCGGCATCTTCGGTGGTGGTAGTAATACTGCCTTCGGATCTCATGCAAGCAGTGTCGTTACGAAAGCAACTGCTACGCTGGCTGTAGTGTTCATGGTTCTTGCTCTTGTCGTAGCATTTGTCAACAAGAGTCCGTCTCAAGACAAGCTTCTCGATTCGGTGAAGACTGAACAGGTTCAGCAAACCACTGACTGGTGGGTGGAATCAGAGACTCCTGCTAGTACAGTTGAAGCTCCTGCCGCAACCAATTAGGTCGGTAGATGCCATTTGTTATTTGACTGCCGGCCGCATGATGTGCGGTCGGTATCTGTTATAAGGGATATCATATGAAAGTTTGCGTATTGTATGCTTCCGCCTCTAGAGAGAGCGAAAAAATCAAAGCTATTGCCAAATCCTTGGCGGAGGGAGTCTCCTCACAAGGCCATCAGGTTGATATCATTGATATGAACCTCGACATGGGGAAAAAGGTTTCATTCTATGACTATCTTATCTTTGGAACGGAAGCCAACACCTTTTGGGGTGGTAAGATCCCTACAACTGTTTCCCAGTTCCTTAGGTCTGCTGGGGAAGTTTCCGGCATACGTTGTATGGGCTTCGTCTCTAAGGGTGGGCTCCGATCAATGAAAACCTTGCAGGCTCTTATGAAGACCATGGAGCATGAAGGCCTGTTCCTTAAGAAGAGTGAGATCGTCACCAAACCTGATTATGCAAGGGCAATTGGAAAACATCTGCAAATTTAATGTACTTTTATCCTGTATTCAGTTATTTTGTACTCAAGTAATCTCTAGGAGTTTTTAATGAAACGAATATTAGTTTTGGCTACCACCGTTATACTGGCAAGCATGGTTCTTTTTGCAGCCCCGATTGGTGCTCCCGCAGCCACTGTCCGTCTTACCAAGACAACCCCCATCACAGTATCCGAACTTGATGCGGAGGTGGCTCGATACAAGGCTAGTGCGGTCCAAAGTGGTGCCGATCCTGCAACAGTCGATCCATTGCAGATCCTAAACCTTCTGATAAACAACGAGTTGTTCCGCCAGGGTGCAGCGCGTGATGGTGTCAAGATAACTGACGCTATGATTGACCAGGCATATGCCTCACAGAAAGCCAGCATCGAGTCCAGCTACGGCCAGAAGCTCACCGATGATGAGTTCAAGCAAGTTGTCAACGCGAATTTTGGCAGCGTCGATTCGTACAGGCAGATGATCGGCGAGCAACTGATGGTGGACGCTTATGTCAGACTGAAGAAAGCTTCAGAACTGAATAAGCCGGTTTCAATTTCAGAAACCGAAGTATCTTCCTTCTATAGAAAGAACAAGACACAATTTGTCAGTCCCGAGACTGTCAAACTCAGTCATATCTTCATTCCATTTACCGATGATGAGGCGACTAACAAGAAGAATAAGGCGACCATGGATCGTGTTGCTCAGCAACTGCGCTATGGAACCGTCTCTTTTGAAAAGGCAGTTGTGGAGTACTCACAGGACAAGCAGAGCAAGAGCAAGGCTGGAGACATCGGTTGGCTGACCATGGACGATGAGCAAGCTCTTCTTGGTCTGGGTGAAGGTTTCTTTGATATGGCATTCTCAACCGATGTGGGGAGTACCAGCGATGTGGTGGTCTCCAATACAGGTTTTCATATCCTGAAGATCCTGGCCTACAATGAAACCAAGATATTGGCTCTTGACGATCAGATCAATCCCGATACCACCACCACAATCCGTGACTACATCACAGCACAACTCACAGGAGCGAAACAACAGGAAATTTACTATTCGGCCATCAACTCTTTGGTGGAAGATTTGCGCAAGAGCGCAAGCGTAAACATCCTGTATAAGAAATAATTATGAGAACAAGACACAAGGCAAGGGAACTTGCAATACAGACACTCTATGCTCTTGATTTTAACCATATCATGACAAAGGAGCATATTCCTCAACACTTTAGCGGCATCACAGATGCAGAATATGCGGATCTTGAAGAAGAGGTTAAATTATATGCCCACTATCTTGTTCAGGGAACCATCGAGAACCTTGGGCAGATAGATGAGCTGATCTCCCAATTCTCGTTGAACCGTCCCTTGGAACGTATCGATATCGTCGACAGGAATGTTCTGAGGATTAGTGTGTATTGTCTCTTGTATGGCGATATCCATCCCCATATCATCATCGATGAAGCAGTTAAGCTTTCACAAGACTTTTCAACCGAAGTGAACTACAAGTTCATCAATGGAATGCTGGATACGATGCAAAAGCAACTGTTTCCCCTAAAAGGAAAAACTGAGCATGATACGACTGAAAACCTTTGACCAGATACAAAGAATACGCGAGGCGTGTCAGCTGACAGCCCGCCTTATGAATTCACTACCTTCCTTTATGGAGCCTGGGATGTCCACCTTTACCATTGATAAGTATTGTTATGATTTCATGATGAAACACAAGGTAAAGCCTGCTTTCCTGGATTATGAGGGATTTCCTGCTACAGCCTGCATATCCATCAACGAGGAGGTCATCCATGGGATTCCCAGCAAGGACCGGCTCATCGCCGAAGGTGACCTCGTCGATATAGATTTGGGCATCAACCTCGACGGCCATTTCTCCGATATGGCCCGAACCTTCATCATTGGGGAAACCAAGAAAGAGTGGAAGGATTTGTGTACTGTGACTGAAAAATGCCTAGCTCTGGGTATTGAGGCAGCAGGAAAGAAGGGAGCCCGCATACAGGACATCAGTGGTGCCGTCTACAAACTGGCAAACTCCAAGGGCTACGGAGTCGTACGCGATTTCTGCGGACATGGGGTAGGCCTCGATGTACATGAGGATCCTTCCATACCCAACTATGTAAGCTCCTTCATGCCGAATCCTCGAATCCGTGAGGGAATGGTGCTGGCAATCGAACCCATGATCAATCTTGGGACTAAAAATGTCAGGACCCTGGAGAATGGATGGACTGTAGTCACAGCAGACGGCAAACCCTCTGCACATTTTGAAGATACCATCGCCCTCACCAAGGACGGTTTGGAAATCCTTACGGTAGAAGCATAATTTAGGAGTGCAAAGGTGATAAAAGAGTTTATATCCGGCGATACAATTCGCGACAGCGCCTTGAAGCTTGCCCACAAGATGTATATTGAGGATCATTTCATACCTGATATCATCTATGCTTCCTTGAGGGGTGGAGCCTATATGGCAAATGTTTTCAGCGAATACTACAAGATGGTCCGTATTCGAGAAAAAGGACGCCCTGTTTTTTATGCCGCTGTTGTAGCCCGCTCTTATGGGTATCTCAGGAGCCAGACAAATGTCATGGTCGATGGTTGGACCTATTCACCCGAGCATTTGAGAACCGGTGACAGGATTCTTGTTGTTGATGATATCTTTGATACAGGCAAGACTGTCAACGCCCTTGCAGAAATCATCATGCATAAGGGCATACCCCGTGAAGACCTCAAGATCGCCGTATATGACTACAAGGTGCCTCTCTACAAGAATGAGGAGCCCCTTCCCATACAACCCGACTACTACTGCCGCAAACACGTGCTGAACTCACCTGAAGAGGAGCAGTGGATTCATTATCACTGTCATGAGTTTCTCGGTCTTACCTCTAAGGAGATCGATGAGCAGTTTGCCGATCCTGAAGTGAGGCAGATATTGCACGATGTGCGAGGGGACAACCTGTAACGAATGAAAAACGGCCGAAAGGCCGTTTT
>DUPO01000132.1 GCA_012838275.1 Spirochaetales bacterium | reverse complement strand
ACCGGGGACTCTCCAAGGGGCATACCTACGGGGTGATGCTGATAGATATCGACAAGTTCAAAAGGTACAATGACCTGTACGACCACGCAACCGGAGATACGGTCTTACAAAGGGTCGGATCTTTCCTCCAGGATCGGGTCGATCACCAGCAAAGCATAGTCTGCCGATATGGCGGGGATGAATTTGCCGGCATTTTTCCTACAGCCAGTATGACACAATTGAAGCAAAAGGCTGAAAGCCTCAAGACAGGGATCAAGGAGGTGGATATCACCGATATCTGTCAGCCTGGCGAACAACTGGCCCTTTCCATCGGGCTGGCCATATTTCCAGAAAATGGAAAAAACGTAGCTAGCATCATGTCTCATGCGGATAAGAACCTGATACTATCCAAAGGAAGATATAGTAGATAGGACATAATGCAACAAACCTTCTTGAAACAGTGTTTCTGAGGTTGCCTTTCAACCTTGTAAAGGCTATGATTCAGCAGATTTAATACTAATTTGGAGGTATGCCATATGGCTAAATCGCAAGATGCTAAGAAAACAGAGAAGAAAAAACCTCTGAAGACCGCTAAAGAGAAAAAGCAAGAGAAAATGGAAAAAAAGAAAAACAAATAAACAGTGTTTATCTTACGAGCATATAGGGGCCAAGGCCCCTTTTCTTGTGCCCAACAGGATGAATACCCTCCTCCCCTTTATATTTTCAGGTTCATCCATACGACATCCCAATCTTTATCGGTGTCCAAACAAATCTGTTTCACGCTGCTATGTTTTCCAACAGGCTCCTATAAATATGAACGTCCATCTTTTCAGTTGGGCACAACACTGTTTTAGGCTACATTTATACAACTCTTTGTCAGAAATACACTTTATTATCATACCTTTTCCCCTATTGTAGGTAAATTCAACTTTATCATGTTGAATTCCTATCATTTTGATAGTATGTTTTAGCTAGGATACAAACACTGTTTTGTAGTATTTGAAAGAATATGTACTAACTCACTATCGGAGGAAATATATGAGTAAAAAGATTTTTCACGATCCAGACCCTGCAGAGACAAAAGATTGGCTGGAGTCATTGGAGGGTGTGATTAAAAATGAAGGCGAACAAAAAACCGATTACTTGCTTTCCGAACTCACCCAATCAGCTCGAAATCAAGGTGTTACAACTTCACCAGGGGTCATAAGCCCATACATAAATACAAATCTCGCTGATAAGGGTGCCCCCCTACCGCAGGAAGACTCCCTTACAGCCCGTAACGTTTCAGCTTTTGTCCGTTGGAATGCCATGGTCATGGTAGCCAAGGCAAATGATGACGGTAAGGGCTTGGGTGGCCATATTGCTAGCTACTCATCATCCTCTGCCATGTATGAAGTTGGTTTCAACTGGTTTTTCAAGGGACCTGAGGCCGAACATGGTGCTGATATGGTCTACTTCCAAGGTCACTCATCGCCGGGCATGTACGCCCGCGCATTCATTGAAGGGCGACTTACTGAAGAGCAATTGGAAAACTTCAGACAGGAGACTGGTGGGAAAGGACTCTCTTCCTACCCCCACCCCTACCTGATGCCTGAATTCTGGCAGTTCCCTACGGTCTCCATGGGGCTTGGCCCATCGATGGCGATCTACCAGGCACGTTTCATGAAGTACATGGATGCCAGAGGGCTGAAAACCAATGGAGACAGGAAAGTCTGGGTCTTTATGGGTGATGGGGAATCTGATGAGCCAGAATCCCTTGCAGCGCTCTCCCTGGCCTCCAGGGAGCGGCTGGACAACCTCATCTTTGTGGTCAACTGCAACCTCCAGCGTCTTGACGGGCCGGTACGTGGAAACGGGAAGATCATCCAGGAACTTGAAGGCAAGTTCAGGGGGGCAGGATGGAATGTAATTAAGGTGATCTGGGGCTCCGAGTGGGACTCTATCCTCGAAAAGGATACCAAGGGCATCCTTTTGCAAAAACTTGCAAATATGGTTGATGGCGATTTCCAGACCCTACAGGCAAAGGGCCCGGCATATTTACGGGAAAAACTCTTTTCGGGGGATGAATACCTGGAATCCCTCATCGAAGGCAAGAGCGACAAGGACCTCTGGCAGCTGAGCCGGGGAGGTCATGACCCCAGAAAGATCTATGAGGCGTTCCACGCAGCTTCAAACCACAAGGGCGTGCCTACTGTCATTCTCTTCAAGACCATCAAGGGCTTTGGAATGGGTAGCGGTGAAGGCTCTATGGGAGCCCACAACCTCAAGCATATGGAAGAGAAAGACCTTCTCTCCTTCAGGGATCACTTCCATGTACCTATTGATGATGAGCAGGCGAAGAGCATGGCCTTCATCAAGCCTGATCCTGAAAGCAAAGAGGGCAAATTCCTGGTAAGACGCCGTGAAGCGATGGGAGGTCCTGTCCCCTTCCGCCACAAGGATGGCGAAAAGCTGACAGTCCCCAAAGAGGATGACTTCAAGGATATGTATGCATCCACTGGTGACAGGGAACTTTCAACCACCATGGCATTTGTCCGCCTGCTGACCAAGCTGGTGAAGGACAAGAACATAGGCGAAAGGGTGGTTCCCATCGTTCCCGATGAAGCACGGACCTTCGGTATGGAAGGTCTGTTCAGGCAGATCGGTATTTATGCCCCGGACGGACAACTCTACGAACCTGTTGATAAGGACTCTTTCCTCTGGTACCGAGAGGATCATAAGGGCCAGATACTTGAGGAAGGGATTACTGAAGCGGGTGCGATGTCCTCCTGGATAGCTGCAGCCACTTCCTATGCAAACCATCAGGTTACCATGGTCCCCTTCTTCATCTTCTACTCAATGTTCGGCTTCCAGCGTGTCGGAGACTTCATCTGGGCAGCTGGCGACAGCCGTGCGAAGGGATTTCTGATGGGAGCGACTGCAGGAAGGACTACACTCAACGGTGAAGGCCTGCAACACGAGGATGGTCATGGGATGCTCCTGGCATCCGCCCACCCCACCTGTCAGGCGTACGACCCCACTTTCTCGTATGAGCTGGCCGTCATCATACAGGATGGAATGAAGCGCATGTATGAGGATGATGAAAACATCTTCTACTACATCACCCTGATGAATGAGAACTATACTCATCCTGAGATGCCCAAGGGCGTAGAGGAAGGGATCAAGAAGGGAGGTTACCTCTTCAAGAAAGCAAAGAAGAGTAAAAACCCCGTAGTGCAGCTGATGGGAAGTGGAACCATCCTCCGCGAAGTCATTGCCGCAGCAGAGCTTTTGGAAAAGGACTTTGCTGTTAATGCCGACATCTGGAGCATACCCGGAGTGAACGAGTTGCACCGTGACGGTATTGAGGCCGAACGCTACAATCTCACGCATCCGGAAGGAAAGGCCAAGGTCCCTTACCTTACTAAAATCATGGAAGGACATGAAGGTCCTGTTGTGATAAGCACTGACTATCTCAGGGCTTATCCTGAGCAGATCAGGAGACTTATCCCCAACCAGAAGGTAACGATTCTGGGGACGGACGGATTTGGCAGATCGGATTTCAGGGATGCGCTACGCAAATTTTTTGAAATCGACAGGTATTATATTGTTGTCGCAGCGCTCAAGGGCCTTGCAGACGAAGGTACGATTCCTGCCAAAAAAGTAAGTGAAGCGATCAAGAAATACGCTATTGACGTCGACAAGCCCAATCCACTGTTGAATTAAGGAGAGAAAGGAATATGGCAACAAAACAAATACTGATCCCGGATATTGGGGACTTCCAAGATGTGGCAATCATTGATGTCTATATCAAGGTAGGCGATACCGTCGCCATTGAAGACTCTATAGTCGCTCTGGAAAGTGAGAAGGCAGTCATAGACATCCCTTCCCCTTTTGCAGGCACCATCACCAAGGTTCTGGTTAAGGAGGGAGACCTTGTTTCCAAGGACTCCCCTGTAGCCGAGATTGAAGCGGCATCTGAGGGTGAGCAGGAAGAGAGCAAAAGCTCAGAAGAAGAGCCTAAAAAAGCAGAGGTTGAGCAACCGAAGGAAAAGGCGGAAGAACCCAAGCCCGAAAAGGCTGCTGTGGCTGAAAAGAGCGAACAGCCAGTACAGGAACAGAAACAGCCAGCCTCCGATCTCATCAACGAACAGGCGCCGGGTGCCGTCTACCATGCAACCCCATCCCTGCGCAAATATGCCAGGGAACTCGGAGTCGAGCTTTCAAAGGTAAAGGGCAGCGGTCCCAACGGGCGAATCCTACATGAGGATGTCCAGGCGCTGGTCAAGAAAGCCCTCAGTGGGGGTGGAGGTTCTTCTGCTTCGTTCGGCAAGATTGAGCTGGAAGATTTTTCCAAGTATGGCGAGGTCGTACGACAAAAGATCTCCCGTATCCAAAGGATATCCGGACCCCACCTCCAAAAGAGCTGGCAGGTCATCCCACACGTCACCCAGTATGATGAAGCTGATGTGACCGAGCTGGAGACATTGCGAAAATCGCTTAAGGCGGAGATGAAAAGAAGTGCCGATCCTGTAAACATCAGCATCCTCTCCTTTATCGTCAAGGCCGTAGTGGAAGCTCTGAAAAAATTCCCTGAGATGAATGCTTCCTTTGATGAGGATAGTGGAGAGCTGATCCTAAAACACTACTACCATATCGGAATAGCTGTGGACACTCCCGAGGGCCTGATCGTACCGGTACTCAAGGATGCGGACAAGAAGAGTATCACCGATATAGCAAGGGAGCTTGCATCCATAAGTCAGCGTGCCCGTGATAGGAAGCTGAGGCCTGAGGACCTTTCAGGAGGTTCCTTCAGCATCTCCAGCCTTGGGGGTATCGGAGGCACTGGTTTCACACCCCTTATCAATCCTCCCCAGGTTGCCATCTTGGGAATAGCCAGGACTGCAAAGAAGCCTGTCTGGAATGGTGAGGAGTTTGTCCCTCGAGATATCCTGCCCTTCTCTGTAGCTTATGACCATAGGGTCATCGATGGTGCTGCTGGGGTTCGATTTACTACGTATCTCGCCTCCTTGTTAGGTGATTTACGACGTGTACTACTCTAAGGAGGTTTGTACAGATGCAAGAGAAAAAAACAGACCTCGTGGTCCTCGGAGGAGGACCCGGTGGGTATAGTGCGGCATTCAGAGCCGCCGATCTAGGGAGAAAAGTGACGCTCATTGAGAGAGATGAGGTATTAGGAGGGGTATGTCTGAACGTAGGCTGTATCCCTTCCAAGACACTGCTGCATCTCGCAGAGGTGATTGAGGATGCTGAAAAACTAGAACCTCTTGGGGTTTCCTTTGGAAAGCCAACTTTCGATCTGGAAAAGATCCGCAAGCACAAGGATTCGGTGATAGGCACCCTTACCTCGGGC
Organism: Spirochaetales bacterium; assembly: GCA_012838275.1. Classification (GTDB taxonomy): domain Bacteria; phylum Spirochaetota; class Spirochaetia; order Sphaerochaetales; family Sphaerochaetaceae; genus Sphaerochaeta. The sequence goes on along the minus strand of DUPO01000132.1, from coordinate 5,853 downwards.
TTGGACTCACTGTGTAAAGCCAGAAAAATAGAGCGCATTGTCGGTGAGGGAACCTTTATTTCAGATAAGGAACTCAAGGTGACGAGCGGCAAGGAAGAGCTGAAGATAAGCTTTGAGGATATCATCATCGCTGTCGGATCCAGATCGGTGCAGATACCAGGCATTCCATATGAGGATGAACGTATCTGGGACTCCACAAGGGCTTTGGAACTTACGCACATTCCCAAACGCCTTGCGATCATCGGAGGGGGTATCATCGGACTTGAAGTGGCGACCATGTACCATGCCCTCGGCTCGAAGATAACCATCATAGAGATGATGGACTCCCTGATCCCTCCAGCAGACAGGGATCTCAAACAGCCTTTGGTACGGAAGCTCAAGAAACAGTATGAAGCCATCCATACATCAACCAAGGTTGAGAAAGTGGAAGCCAATAAGGATCACCTTACTCTCCATCTGAAGGGAGACAAGGCACCAGAAACGATCGAGGCCGATGCTGTGCTTGTTGCGGTGGGCAGGAAAGCCAACTCCGATGGGATAGGCATTGAAAACACCTCAATCAAGAAAAATGAGCGCGGCTGGATCGAAGTTGATAAGAAACTCAGGACCAGCGTACCGCATGTGTATGCCATAGGGGACGTTGTGGGAGAGCCGATGCTCGCCCATAAGAGCAGTCACCAGGGCAAGGTGGCTGCGGAGGTGAGCGCTGGCCTGGCTTCTGCATTTACTCCCATGGGAATCCCCTCGGTCGCCTATACGAGTCCTGAAGTTGCCTGGATCGGTCTTACAGAGACCGAAGCCAAGGAGAAGAACATAGCTTTCAAGAAAGGCTCCTTCCCTTGGATGGCAAATGGCAGGGCATTGAGCGCTGTCGCCTCAGAAGGGGTCAGCAAGGCCCTCTATGACGAGAAGAGCGGACGCTTGCTGGGAGCTGGTATCTGTGGAAGGAATGCAGGAGAACTTATCTCTGAAGCTGTTCTTGCCCTTGAGATGGGGGCGGTCGCACAGGATGTGGCTTTGAGCATTCATCCCCACCCCACCCTCAGTGAAACCTTTGCCCTGGCTGCAGAACTTGCGGAAGGCATCGCCACTGATACGCTGAACAGGTAAAATGTCAGAACTGCAGATGGCCTGTCAGATAGTGATCATAGCCCGTCCCCCATTCGATAGAGACCTATCGATGAGGGACGGGCTTTTCGTATGCATGTAAAGCATCAGGAATAGTAACGCCCTCACTCTCATCAGGTTTGTTGATTCACTTGATATGAGTCAGGTGATACAGCCCAATATTCGGGTTGTTACAAACTGAAAAGAAGCGATGGGACTGTTTCAAGAAATGCTTTTCAAACAAACAAATGGAAAAAACTACTGCTTTCGGACAAGTGGTACTATACTACTTGGGATGCATCCTGATTATATAAGGAAAAGGTACAAGCATGAATTCACCCATTTCCGTCACCTCAGAGGTAGGGAACCTCAAATCGGTCCTATTGCATAGGCCAGGAAGAGAGCTGGAGTCCTTGACCCCACAGTACCTTGATTCCATGTTGTTCGAAGATATCCCCTTTCTCGCCCAGATGCAGAGCGAACATGATATGTTTGCCAGCTTGCTCAGAGAACAGGGCTGTAGCGTCCACTACATAGAGACTCTCCTGGGCGAGGTATTCCAAGATGTCGAACAACGAAAACTAGCCGTCGACTACCTGGTGAACTCCTCCCAGATATTCTCCCCTTCCTTGAAACAGATAGTACAGGAGCATCTCCATGAAGCGGATGCCAAGGCCTTGGTCGCATACTGCATAGGAGGTCTGCTCAAAACAGACATAGATGACAAGGTGGAACACAAGACACTCTCCTACTACATCCGTGATACCTTCCCCTACTACATACCCCCGCTACCGAACCTCTACTTCACCCGTGATCCGGCTACTGTTGTCGGAGGGGGGATCTCCATCAATCTGATGAAGAGTGAGTCCAGAAGAAGAGAGAACTGGATACTCTCCCTGATCGCAAAGCACAATCCCCTATTCGCCCGAGCCCGTATCCATCAGGACTACACAGCAAATAGCAACATAGAGGGAGGAGACATCCTGATGCTCAATGAGAAGAGTGTCATCTGCGGCAGCAGTGCTCGAACCGATGTCTGGGCGATAGAGGGGTTTGCAAACAGGATGCTCGCTCCCATAGAGGAAGGGGGAGAAGGCCTTGAAACAGTACTTGTCATGCAAATTCCCTATACCAGGGCATATATGCATCTTGATACGGTATTTACTATGGTCGACCGTGATGCCTTCTGCATGTTCCCCGGCATAGGGGCTTCAGTGAATGTCTTCAGCATGAGACGGAACAGCAAGGACCACCTGGATATCCATGCAGAGCCTTCACTGAAAAAGGCACTGAGACAAACCTTGGGTGTCCCTTCGGTCAACATCATCAAAAGTGGCGGCAACGATGTCATCGCCTCAGCAAGGGAGCAGTGGAATGACAGTACAAACACCTTGGCCATAGCTCCGGGCAAGGTGATAACATACTGCAGGAACGTGGTTTCCAATGAGGTCCTACAAAAAAACGGCATTGAAGTGCTGCCAATTAAGGGCTCGGAACTTGTTAGGGGCAGAGGCGGGCCGAGGTGCATGAGCATGCCACTGTGGAGAGAGAGTTTGTAACAGCTTCTCCCCTCGATTCCGTGGATGCTCTCTTTACTGCCTCTTCATATCGCCCATTTATCGTATTTCACAGATTTGGATATGGTCTTATCATTATCCAAATTCGAACTGGAAAGCCAAACCACTCTCTTGGATGGTTGCTTTTCTGTGTGATAGCCGGATTGTTATGTGATTTCCAAATGCAATGCTTGTATGCACGAAAACGTTCAGTAAAGGGAGATTAAAAATGGGAGTAAAAGATATTCTTGTATTCAGCGCACATGGTGCTGATTACTGCACTCGTAGCGGAGGCACGATAGCTAGCTATGTCAAAGAAGGGTATAAGGTCCATGTCATTGCACTGTCATACGGAGCGCATGGGGAGTCTGCAGGGTATTGGAAACAAAACCCTCAAGGAACTCTTGAACATTGTTGTGCTATCCGTAAAAAAGAGTCCATGAATGCCGCTGCCACCCTGGGGGCGAGCATCGAGTTCCTCGGTTGGGACGACTACCCTCTGACTATAGATGAAACCCGACAACGCTTACTTACCAAGAGAGTCCTGGATATCCGCCCTGAAATTGTTTTTACCCATTGGCTGGAAGACCCGACAAATCCCGACCATTCGAATACAGGAAAAGCTGTGGTCATGGCATTGAACAGCAGTTCCCAATTGGGAGCTCTCCCCGATACTCCATCCCATTATTATCCCAATCTCTATTTCTTTGAGTCAACTGTGCCTATGTCGGAATTCAACCAGTTTTCTCCTGACTTCTATATTGACATAACTGACACCCATGCACAAAAACTAGATGCCATAGCAAAATTCGAATGCCAGCCACATTTGTCCAAATACTACATTCATTTCGCATCCCATAGGGGGTTACAGGCAAGTGTCTGGTCTAAATCGGACATTCAGTATGCAGAAGGATTTAAAAGGTTTGTACCATATATAGGAAAGACCTTGCCACTCACCCAACGCTGATCGCACGAACAATAAAGCTCAGCCATATAAAGCCTTAGAAAGGAGATCCCCTTCTCTCTGAGGTGTTTTTTTGTAGAGTAATAATCGATCAATTCCTTACTATTCATATAAAAGCCACACCCCCTACACTTAGATAATTTTGTAGAGAGGACGAATACCCTATTCTCCTTGTTAATTCTTGTGTGGTGAATGTATAATAGAGTAAATCATTCATAAAAGGGTCCTGTCGATGTTTCATAAAATAAAGCAAATAAGTAAGCAATTCCATATCCTCATTCTCATCATAATCATATGTTGTTTTGTCGGATGTGGCGCTCAAAAAAAGAATGTCTCTCAAATTGAAGAAGATGATGGGATTATTGTAGGTTTTTCGCAAATCGGTGCTGAAAGTGCTTGGAGAACATATAACACCCGCTCAGTTCAGGAGGCTGCGGCTGAACGGGGGGTTCAGCTGGTGTATGACAATGCAGAACAGAAACAGGAAAATCAGATAAAAGCATTACGATCCTTTATCGCTTATCAAGTTGATGTAATAGTATTTGTGCCGATTGTTACGGATGGATGGGATAATGTACTGCAAGAAGCCCGAGATGCCGGGATTCCTGTTCTGGTCACTGACCGGAAAATTGATGTTGAGGATCAATCGTTATATGCAGGATTTATTGGTACCGACAGCTTGAAGGAAGGCAGGAATGCTGGATTATTTGTATTGGATACATTCAAGAACGAACGTGAGCATTTCGATAATGATAAAGAATATATCAATATAGTGGAATTATTCGGTACAGAAGGCTCATCGGTGGCCCTTGGTAGAGCTGAGGGCTTTAGAGATGTTCTAGAGACGCATCCGGAGTTCCGAATAATATACAGTAAATCAGGTGATTTTCTCCGCTCAAAGGGATACGAACTGGCTGTTGAATTTCTCGAGATGCATGAAGATATCGACGTTATTTTTTCCCACAATGATGGAATGACCCTTGGGGCTATCGAGGCAATGGAAGAGAGAGGACTGCATCCTGGTACTGACATAGTCATTGTCACTATTGATGCACAGCAGGAGGCCATTGATGCGTTACGTGAAGGCAAGGTAAATTGTGTCATCGAGTGCAACCCTAAAACTGGTTCTGAAATTATCAAGCTGGCTGAAAAACTGGCAGCTGGAGAAAATATCCCACGAATACAATATGTACATGAAGAAGTGTTCTATGAAACCGATGACCTTTCACTCATAGAGCCCCGTGGGTATTAGTATGAAGAACAAGATATCCGTTATTGATAAGATCTTCTCAGTCTTTAAAAGTAGAAGCATAAAAGAGAGAATAAAGATCTCTTACGTGATCATAATCCTTCTGATGATAACACCTCCGGTTATCACCGTTATTTCGTTTGTAGTACAAATGGCTCGCTATGACCGTATCATAACCAATGTCAGCAAAGCAAACCGTCTCAACCAGACAGCCAAGGAAGATATCTCCAACGAGATATGGGATATCGTAGCTGGAAACAAGAAATTCGATGAAGGCAGTCAGTATGACATTATTGACGGAATCAATGAGAGTCTGGAAGATATCATGAGAACGACTGAAGAGCGAGAAAATCGTCAGATGCTTGAGGTTGCCGGTCGTGCGGTCGATACACTGAAGCGCAATGTAGACAGACTGAGAAACCAGATGGCAAACCACTCTCTGGTGAGTGAGAATGAAGAGAGCCTCGATGAAATTCGAGGGGTATCTGCCCTTATCTCGGACATCCTTCAGGATTATATCGTACGTGTCATTGAGTCAGCAACAATAACAAATGAGCATCATAAGCGTATTACGTTCGTCCTCACTATCATACAGATTTTTACCGTATTTTTTGTTACGATCTTTGCTGTGTTTACGCAGCGTTCAGTGACAAACAGTATCAATACTCCAATCAAAAGACTTGAGAACCTGTCAAAAAAAATTGCAGAGGGAGATTTTACTGCCAGAGTAAAACTTCCTCAGGTAAGCGAGCTTGACGGCCTGACCGACAACCTGAACATCATGGCAGTCAAAATCCAAGCTTTGATTGCAGAGAATGTCCGGGAACAGCAAAACCTTCAGAAATCTGAAATGAAAGCCCTTCAGGCTCAGATAACACCACATTTTCTCTATAACACCTTCGATACGATAGTTTGGCTTGCAGAAGAAAAGAAAAATGATCAGGTTATTGATATTACACGTGCCTTTTCAAGCTTTT
>DUPO01000131.1 GCA_012838275.1 Spirochaetales bacterium | reverse complement strand
TCACTTAAACCAGCACGCTCATGGTAAAAGTTCGGCACACTGCCTTGCAGCGCCCTAATATTTCCCTTGCTTAAAATTTTATCAATGGCTTCAGTGACATGGATTTCATCAGTCATGGCAGCACAAGGGAATGTTGGTGGTTGGGCCAAACCCAAACTGTTAAAGAGCTCTACAAAACCATGTCCCTTCAACTGCCTTGCAGGGTGAACCGGGTCATTGAAATCACCACAGACTAGCACAGGCTCATCTGGACGCTCCAAGGAGTCCAAGGCGATTCCCATCTTTTCCGCTTGTGCATGCCGGTAAGAAAGGCCTGTCGCACACTCATCAGCGTTCTCTTGATGGGTAAGGTGCACATTTGCAACCAGCAATGTAAGAGGCGAATGTCTGACCGACAAGCGCACCCAGAACATGCGGCGATCTTTTTCCGGCATGTCCAACTCAACCTCACCATGTTCTATCTCTTCAAAGAGATTTCGGTTGAAATAGATGGTCCCTTCATTGTTCCAGCCAGGAAGAGGGTCATCAATACGGTCATACATAGGAAGGAAGAGGTCAATATCTTGTAATGTTTTTTCTCGCACTTCCTGAAAACAGCAAATGTCAGGCCGGTACAATTCAAGGAATCGTTTCACAGCAGGAGCTCTGACTTCCCAAAGGATCGTGTTCCAAAGATTCAACGTAGCCAATGAAAACCGAAATGGATACATAATTCAACTCCCCTTTTTAGTGCTTACCAACTCAGCAAACCGCCGTTCAATCTTCTGGTACGCGCCTAGCCCCAGAACGGTAACCCAAGCTATATCAATATCAAATGAGCCGTGCTTATACTCCGCCCGGTCAAAATAGTCCCAATCGGTGTGGTTCAACTGTTCCGGTTGCCACCCTATCTCATCAATGCCCCGACCCAGAAGGTCCTGTCTGTCGGCAACAAGTTGCCGGCAAGCATGTAGCATACACTCCCCTTGGGTAAGGAAGAATTCTTCCTGTGTATGTTCCCATACACGCAGGAATCCATATGCAATGAGTATTCCATAAAAATCCAAATGGTGGTGTGCGATCGAAACACTTGTCATTCCCTTGGTGGAGAAAGCTTTCTGGAAAAGGGAAGATTCCTTGGGAAATGCAATGTCGTACTGCCATATCCAAGTTGCGACAAATTCCGCTGCACTCTTGGCATACCCCATCCACTTCGCTTCATTATCCCGGTCATACAGGTCACAGAACATGTTCATCAACGTTACACCGGCCTCCTTGTCACAGGAATCGGCATCCAGCGTATCACTGAAATACTCCCCATTCTCTACCAAACTCCCATAGTAGGCAGCCGCCCGACCCAAAGCCTCGGCTACCCCATCCTCAGGCTCCATATAGGACTCTATTGCACAAAGAAAGCTTGCAATATATGCCCCGTTGGTACCAAGGCTGTTTATAGGCTTGCCCTCTGGAGACCACCAACGTCCGAAGGAACCATCCTGCTCCCCCTTGAATTGATGCTTTATATAGAATTGTGCGACCCTTTTGGGAAGCTCCAAAAACTCAGGGATATCAATCCCCTGGTCCTTAAGGGTTTCGTACAGAGCGACATAACTGCTCATGACTTCACCATTGCAACGCGCATTCACCAGGTATCTGAAATCGTCATTTTCACTTATCCCTAGATATCCGCCCCAGATCTTGCGTTCCCTATCATAACAGTCCTGATGGACTCCAGGAGCCTTCTCACCTTGCAGGAAAAAGCGTCCTATCATGATGGCAAGCTCGTTAAGGGAGCACCCCGGGGCCTCGACTCTCGTAGAGACCTTCTCCAACATTGCCTTGGCATCGGAAGAGAGGCTCCTTTCGTCGGTTCTTGCAAAAATGACAGCCGCTTCGAGGCTCTTTACAAGAAACGAGCCCGCTGTATATTCATATATGTCCTGCACGAAGCCGTTGTTGCGCCCCATGCAAATGCAGGCAGTCTTTCCAGGTTCAATGGATTCCACCAACGAAAGCAGGTGGATAAGTTTCAATTCCGCATACGCATCCCAAGAGAGTGCGTTTTGCAAGGCCCCAGCAGGTGGGGAGTGCCTATCCAGAGATTCTATGAAAGTACGATAGAATCCGAAAGGGCGGTTCTCACCGACCGGTCCTTCCATGAGGGAAAATACATTTGTGATTTGCTTGGGGGTTGAGGCAGCTCTCACGTGATAGCATACCTCGCTGTCACTACCATCATGAGGTTCCAAAGTTGTCTTCCCCGTGTACCTTTTGGGCCACTCAGTGCCGGGTTCCCATAGTGTTATCTCGGCCCCCTGCAACGTGGTCTTCGTAGAGGCACTCACCGGCAACCGGTCTCCACCAGCTTCACTGCAGCTGATGACAAAGCCTCGTTCGTTGTCATTCAACACCGTTATCCCCGGTAAAGGTGTCCGTGATTCTATGAAAGCCCACTCCTTCTCATGTCCAAGGCGTCGGGGGAAGGCTCCCTTTCCAGCAAGGTTATCCCTATAGAGTACAGCTGGTACAAACAGCTCGGGCTCCGTGTCAAAAGGAACCGACCAGTTATGCTCAAGGCGGAATGCCCCCGGCACTAGGAAACTGACAGTCCGCGTCACCCTTATGAGTGAGGACCCTTCACTCTCATCAACAGAAAATGTATCCTGTACTGTTGCAATAGGATTTGATTCACGCTTGAACACCGCCTCAATGCCATTGCCGGCAGAGACTATTGTGTCGGCTTCATATCCCTTGCCATCAAGTATCAAGCGATATGAAAGAGTACAGGCCGGGCGTTTTTCCGACCTACCGAATAAAACAACATGTTGGTCCTTGATTTCGTATAACATTACTATCCCTTGATTCCTGACATTGCAATTCCTTCGATGATTCTCTTTCGGAAGAAAGCATAGAAAATAAACTGTGGTATTGACGCTATCAATGCCCCACTCATGATAAGGGCATAATCAGTCCCATGGGTACCCTGGAAGTTGGCGATTCCTACAGTAATCGTATATTTTGCGGTATCGCTGACTATAATAAGAGGCCAGAGGAAGTCATTCCAGGCACTGATAAAACTGAGGATCACCACCGTGGCCATCGCAGCTTTTCCAAGTGGCAGTATTATCGATCCGAACACCCTGTAGCGGTTAGCCCCGTCGATGAATGCAGCTTCTTCAAGTGCGGTAGGTATCCCTTCGAAGAATTGCTTCAGTATGAATATCCCTACAGGTAAGGCGAGTCGGGGCAACATGGTACCTGCTAAGGTATTCACGATCCCAAAGGCATTGAACTGCTGATAGAGAGGGATGATCAACACCTGGAAAGGAACCATCATGCCAGCCATTACAGCCCAGAAAAGGATTTGTTTCCCCGGAAAATCTATTTTTGCAAATGCGTATGCAATGGGGGCATCCACTATAAGGGTGAGGACCATCGCACTTATCGAAACGACTACTGAGTTAAGCATCCATCTTAGGATTTGTGTCGACCTAAATGCCTTTTGATAGTTTTCAAAGGTAGGATTCTCCGGCCATAATCTCAAGGATTCTGAAATGACATCACTTTCCAACTGAATGGAGGTGATCACCATCCACACCAAGGGGAAAATCCATATGATGAGGAGAATAACCTCCAGGGACCTGAGAATGATATTTTTTGTTTTAATGCTATTCCTTCTGTTCATGAACGCTCCTTTCCCAAGAGTGCATATTGGATTACTGATATCAGGAGAATAATGAAGAACAGAACATAGGCCATGGCTGCAGAATACCCCATCTTGAAGTACCTGAAGCCTGCTTCATAGATATACTGGGTCAGGACCCGCGTCCTTCCATGCGGCCCCCCTCCTGTCATTACATACACCTGGCCGAATACGTTGAAGGAAGCGATTATCTGTAGGATGAGACAGAGCACCGCAGTGGGTTTGACCAAGGGAATTGTAATCTTGAAAAGGGTCTGGAAGTACCCTGCACCATCGATCTTGGATGATTCGTACACTTCCTTGGATATTTGCTTTATGCCTGCGGAAAACAGAATCATATTGAACCCGGCGGTCCACCAATACGTGGCTAGACCAACCGACCACATGGCATACTTTGGATTGATGAGCCACCCAATGGAGTCTCCCCCAAAATGCCTTATAACCTGATTGAACAAGCCATAGTCACGCTGCATAAGCCAGGCCCACAATGTTCCGATCACTGTCATGGAAAGAATATACGGTAAGAAAAATACATTTTCTGATATCTTGCTCAAGGGTGAATCACCTGTCACCAATAAAGCCATGGAAAACCCAATGATGAGTAGTATTGGAGTGGTGATAAGCACGAATTCTATTGTATGCCAGAGTGAACTGTAGAACATTTCATCGGTGAACAATCGTTTATAGTTGTCTAAGGCTACAAATTTACCCGGTGACAGGATATCCCAGTTGAAAAAACTGATGTATAGCCCAAAGAGAAGGGGGAAAACCATAAACATAAAATAAACGATGAGAAATGGTAAGGAAAAGATGATGCCATCTCTCTTATCGTGATTTCCTGGTATTGCCATATAAGATCCTTTATGTAGTATCCAGTGCTGTAAGCCAATCTTGGGCAGAGATATTCCCTGCCCAAGATGAAAAACTAAATACTAATATGAAGCTATGATGCTATTGACCTTTGCTTCCATTCCTGCAAGTGCTTCTCTTGCATTCTGGTTTTTTGCAACCGCAAATTCAAGCAGGTCGGAAACCGTTGAATAGATCTCTTCCCAAGCCGGTGTCGCGGGAGCAGCAAAAGCAAATGAGGCGGAGTCAGCATAGTCCTTGCGGTGCGGCATGCTGGTAAAGGCCTCCTTCTCATACACTGATTCTCTGGTGGGAATATGTCCAGCCTTCGCCCACATTTCGCCATGTTCGGTCATCCAGAGCATGAATTCGATCGCTGCATCAAGTTTTGCAGGATCAGATTTTTTCTGGACAGGAATTGCGAGGGTGTGAGAACCGGACCATGCGGCAGGCTTGCCTAGAAGTGGTGGCAGTCCGGCAGTCTTGAAATTCAAGCCAGGCTGGTTTTCAAACGTACCGGTAGCCCAAACACCATTGAAGTGGATGCCAGCGTTACCAAGCTTGAAACCATTGACAGCTCCATCATAGTCAAGACCAGTTGGAGTTACTTTATACTTGTGTACTGAGTCTACAAGCGCACGCAATGCAGCTTCGCCAGCAGCATTGTTGAAGTTCGCCTTGGAGTTGTCAGCATTCAGGAAACTTGTACCCTGCTGCTCAAGCATGGACATGAACAGGCGAGTGAGAGTGTATGCTTTATACGTAGCGGTCGTGTTGTCAACGGCCATACCCATCTTACCGGTCTTGTCCTGCACAGCCTTGGCTGCAGCGATAAGCTCTTCATAGGTCTGAGGAACTTCCTTCACTCCTGCCTTAGCAAACAGGTCTTCATTGTAGTACATGATGAGAGCGTGGACATCCAATGGAAGGGCATACAGTTTGCCCTCATATTTCACTGCATCCAAGGGAGCCTTTACGAAATCATCAAGCGGTGCATTGTTTCTTGCCAACAGGTCGTCCAACGGGAGGAAAACACCTCTGGGGACATACCCTAACAAGTTACTCTGGTGCACGACTACAACATCAGGGGCGTTATTAGCTGACAGTGCTGTGGTCAGTTTGGTGTAGTAGTTATCAAACTTCACTGTATCGCTCTTTGCTACGATATCGGTGTGCGTCCTATTGAACTCATCTACCATGGCATCGAAGAACTCTCCGTCTCCACCGGTAAACAGTGACCAGAAAGTCACTTCAATGGGACCCTCTTGTTTAGATTCTTCTTTGGCTCCAGCTGACCAAAGTGCAGGTACTGTGATCAAGGCTATCAAAAGGATTGCAATGATCTTTCGTTTGTGATTATGAGTCTTCATAATCTCCTCCTTACTCTAATGTTTTGAGACTTTGTATATGACTATCCAAGGTTGTCTCACGATGGATCAACCTTGGCTTCATATGAATTGTGTTATAGGGATATGTGGCATCCTCTATATGGTAAACCAGTTCTTCTACCGCTTTCTGTCCCAAATGGTTCTTTGGAACATCGACGGTGGTCAAACCGGGTTGCATGAACCGGCTCATGGCCAGGTTGTCAAATCCTATTATTTCCATATCATCAGGGACAGATATTGATTTTTCGTGAAGCGCCTTGAGCACCCCAAACGCAAGCAAGTCATTGAAGCAGACAACAGCGGTGAAAAACAAACCCCGCTCGAGCGCTTGGCTGGCTAACCTATACCCATCATCCATATGGCCTGACGATTCGAAGATATAGGATTCGTCTATCTGAAGAGCGTATTTCTCGTAGGCGAGTTTCATCCCTTCCATACGATCGATCGTGTTGCTAATGTTTTTCGGCCCGGCAATATAGAGTATCTTTTTGTGACCCCGTCGCAAAAGATGCTCAAAAGCCATCGCCTGGCCCTCTGCATCCCCGTGTAAAATGGAGTGGCTCTTCAGACCCTCTATATATCTTCCTACCATAATGAATGGGACTGAAAGGCTCTGGTAGAGAGCGAGATTCTCCCTATCTTTATATACAGGGGCAATGACCAGTCCATCAACTTGACGCCCAAGCAGCAGGCGGACAGCCTTGCGTTCATTCTCTGCCTGCTCACCTATGTTGATCAGTAGGATACTGTACTTCAGGCGGCGCGCCCTCTCCTCAATGCCTTGAATGACCTCGGCATAGAAAGGGTTGGCTGAATCGGCAAAAATGACACCGATTGTCCTTGATTTGTTGGAACGCATGCTCTCTGCAAGAATGTTGCGGATGTAGCCCATCTCTTCAGCAGCTACCTTTATTTTATTTCGTGTAGCGTCACTTAACCGACGATCATCGCGCAAGGCGCGAGAGACGGTGTTGATCGAGAATCCAGTCTGTTCGGCTATATCCTTCAATTTCACACTCATGGGTTAACGTTAACATAGAATAATTGAAAAATCAAGATACTGATCGATCGCAAGATCTCAGATGGACAAAACCACAACTACAGTTACAACTCAAACCAATTTTATTGTTTATATGAAAAGATATTACTCTTAAAAGAGAAATACGAAATGCTGAGCCATGCACCAAAATTACAAAAATAATCCATGATACGCCTACCTAGCCAACCATTTTTAAAAAACTGCTGTCCATGATGAAGAATCCTTGTTTTTTACGAATGGATACGGCTGAAATTGTCTGAATCGGATACAAAGGGCAACCTTGAAAACAAGAAAGGAAAAGCAGAGGCTTTTTGAGAAAAACTGAAATCGGCTTCGTTTTACTCTCCTTTGGCATACCAAGGGCAACCTTACACGAATTTGCCTTCCAACCTTCGCTTTGATCCTTTTGGAGGCTGGTTCCTGCATAAGGGAACCTACTATAAGTTCATCAGGCTGTCCTTCCATGCTTTAAGCATATTTTTCTCATAATTATACAAATTTTCGTATATTGACAAAAAGCTTAACACCCAATAGATTGGAGGTTACTTTTGGGGTAGTATCTATGGAACAACAAACGCAAACCTTGCTGACTGAAGAAGAAATAAAGGCTCAGGAGCTTTTGGGAGAGAAAGAACCCGATAGCAAATTACGCTCCTATGCAGGGCCGCTCGGCACAGGAATAACTGTGCTCTTTATGATATGGGCAGTTTTTCAAATTTATGCAAACACCCTCGGATCGATTGATGCGATGTCCTTGCGTACTTGGCACCTCTTTTTCCTCTTGGGTTTTACTTTCTTGTTATTCCCTACGTATAAAAACGAAAAGCTTTCCCGCACCCTTCCTCCAATTTGGGACATAGCTCTTTTAGCACTTGCCATCTTCACCTTTGGCTACCTATTGAAAAACTATACAGTAGTAGCCCGTCGTGGAGGCTACCTACTGCCATTCGACCTTGTGATAGCAGCTGTTGCCATGCTCCTTATCTTTGAAGGAGGCCGACGCGCCTGCAAGAACCTGGCTATCCTCGGTTTGGTGTTTTTCCTGTTTAACTTTTTTGGAAAATTTATTCCCGGAGAACTTGGACACGTTGGGTTCAGCATGAAACGAGTCCTCAATCATATGATTTGGGGTAGCCAAGGGATCTTCGGCGTTGGTATCGGAGTCAGTGCAACCTATATCTTCCTTTTTGTCTTGTTCGGCTCCTATCTTAAGCACAGTGGATTCAGTCAGTTTATCAACGATATTGCGCTGACCATGGTAGGAAGAACTGCCGGAGGGCCTGCGAAGGTCGCTGTCCTCGCAAGTGCCTTACTCGGGATGATCAACGGCTCAGCAATAGCAAATGTCGCAACAACCGGAACCATCACCATTCCGATGATGAAGAAAACCGGATACAAAAAAGAATTCGCCGCTGCAGTTGAGGCAGTTGCCTCAACCGGAGGGCAATTCGCACCTCCGATAATGGGGGCGGTAGGGTTTGTCATGGCTGAATTTATGGGGGTGACCTACACTACGGTCCTTCTTGCGGCCACCATCCCTGCGTTCCTTTACTACCTTACCCTCCTTTTTGCAGTACATTTTGAAGCCAAACGCTTAGGGCTATCGGGTCTGAGCAAGGAGAATATCCCTGTAGCGATGGAAGTCATCAAAAAACAAGGGCACTTGGTTATTCCCTTGGTAGTCCTTATCGGACTTCTCGTTTTTGGCTATACCCCACTTTTTGCTGCAGTGGTCTCTATATTCGCAACGGTTTTTGCCTCTTGGCTTCGAAAAGAAACAAGAATGACCTGGTCCGTCATAGTCCAGGCTACTGTCGAAGGTTCCCGCTCAGCCATAGCAGTCGGAATGAGCTGCGCCATCATAGGGGTGATAATTGGTACTGTCAGTCTCACCGGGCTGGGCTTGAACTTCGGCTATATCATCTTGAGGGTTGTCGGTGAAGGACAACTCTACCTTGCAGGCTTCATGGTCATGCTTATGAGTATTGTGCTGGGCATGGGAGTCCCTGGAGTGGCGGCCTATGTAATTGTCTCCACCGTATCCGTACCCGTATTGATACAGGCTGGAGCGATCCCCATGGCAGCCCATATGTTTTGCCTCATCTATGCCTGTCTTTCCAATATCACACCCCCTGTGGCAATGAGTAGTTATGTTGCCAGCGGAATAGCCGATTCAGACCAGACCAAGACAAGCCTCATAGCTGTCAAGTTGGGTCTGACCGGTTTCATCCTCCCCTTCTTCTTCCTCAATAATCCAATCCTATTGCTGGGTACTGTTGCAAGCACCCCGCTTTTAGTTACCCTCAGGGCAGTAGTAACCTCTTCGATCGGGGTCATTGTCCTGTCTGCAGGATTGCAGGGCTATCTGCTGGCAAGGCTCAATATGGTTGGAAGAATACTGCTTGTCGTAGCAGGCCTGCTGTTTATCGAGACAAAGATTGTTACCGATATGGCCGCACTGCTTATTTTCGCCACTATCTTTTTCATCCAATTTTTACAGAATAAATCACTAGTTAAGGAGACATTAACATGAAGAAATCCAGAGTACTTGTACTGCTTGTAATTGCAGCCCTCCTGATCCCCTCTGCACTGTTTGCAGCAGGAGCGCAGGAGTCAGAGCCAAAAGCGCAGAAAACGGTAATAAACTTCCCGACCGCAGCAACAACAGGGGCCATATACCCCCTCGGAGCTGCTATGAGCAACATGTGGAACACTAAGCTTCCCAATGTTCGTGCCAGTGCCCAAGCCAGTGCAGGGGGAATTGCAAACCTTAATATGATAGCTGATGGCGAAGCCCAACTTGGTGTCGCCGTAACCTCCATCATGTACGAGTCCTTCAACGGGATCGGATCCTTTGAGGGAAGAGCTAACCCCAACCTACGGGTGATGATCGGCCTCTATGCCAATCCAAACCAGGTTGTGGTTACAGGCAACAGTGGGATCAACTCACTTACAGACTTGGTAGGCAAGCGCTTTGCCTCAGGTGCTCCAGGATCGACTACAGAGGTTGAAACGAGCATCCACCTGCAGACCAGCGGAGTAAACTACCCTGATGCACTGAAGGTGCAGTATGTAGGCTTTACCGAAGCTATTGACCTCATGCGTAACAAACAGCTTGATGGTGCTTGGATCATGGCAGGCATTCCCAATGCAGCAGTAACTGAGATGCTATCCACCGCTGGAGGAAAACTACTCAACCTCGATGCAAACCTTATTGAGAAGCTTAATGAAGAGTTCCCTTGGTATGGCCCATACACAATCCCTGCTGGAACCTATCCTAATCAGGACAGTGATGTCCTTACCTCAGCTATCAAGATGACTGTCTGCACCGATGCCAGAGTTGATGATGATGTCATCTATGAACTGACCAAGTCCTTCTGGGAAAACTTTGATGAGTTGATGGCTACCCAAGCCCCTTTGAAGAAGGTCAATCCAAAAGACACTGTCAAAGACCTTGCAGGACTTCCTGTCCATGAAGGTGCTGCACGCTACTACAGAGAGATCGGCTTGATGTAACCATGCAAGACTGGAGGGAAACCCTCCAGTAGCATATTTCATCAGCATCTGTTTGCAGGTTGCTCACTAGAATAACAAACCATACACCAACCCCCTGCTTCTGGGATTCCAGAAGCAGGGGGTTGGTTCATATGGGGGCTTTGCAT
>DUPO01000130.1 GCA_012838275.1 Spirochaetales bacterium | reverse complement strand
GTACAGGGCTTCTCATCACACACCAGCAAGACCACCACCTATACCACCGGGGTTGTAACATACAAGGAAAAGAGCACAGCAGACCTCGGAGGCATCAATATCGCAGGATCCTTCTATCCGGGGGACTCCTCCTTCGGCATAGGCGCGCAATTCGGAGCGGCAAAATTATACAAGGCCACCAACGGATCATCGGAGGAGGATGTTTCCGACTATCCCTTGACGTGGAGAGTGGGGGCATCGGCTCTCTATCACCTGGGAATGTCAGACAAGAGCGCCTTGGAGTTCGGAATGGGCCTGCTGTTCGAACGCATGACGAGATCTGCGAACAGCGGATCCTCAGAGGTGCTCTTCACCCTCGATTCCCTCAGTCTTGCCACTACCGCCAACCTTTTGGTGAGCCTCTCGGACAATCTCTCGTTGGTCGGAGGGATCACAGCCATAAGCAACCTCCGGACAAACGGGCAGGTGGCAAGCGGAAGCTTCAGCTACGACAGGGACTTCAAGGTATCAGGCTATACGCTCCAAGGCCAGGCAGGAGTCGCTTTCAACATCTAGAGAGGGTGTTCAGCCTATACAATTTCCCGCTATCTTACGAAACGCTACCTAGACATGCCCAGGTAGCGTTTCTTTCTGTTTTGTTTGGCACCAAACCTAAATAAAAATCAGATTCAAACTATAATCTTTTCACTTACAAGACAAATCGTCTGATATGTCTAACAAATTTTAATTTCTAATGATTAATTTTGATAAATATTTTTCTTAATTGATAGATTTTATTAAATATTGTTGACTATTTACTGATTCTGTTATATTCTTAACCCGAAGAGTCCTGGCGAAAACAGGCTCCATAAAAGAATTGAACTATTCATCACAGGCCAATCCTATCCATGAGGTTCTCTAGAGAGCCTATTGGCATGTATCCCATCCTGAGCCTGAGCAATACAGTCTAACCTCTACAGGTGTATTCAGACTTGGCCTCCCAGCTAAGAAGGTTGTACAGCTGCCAAGAAAGTGACAATTGTACAACCGTCTGAAAATGTTCAGTTGAGTATTGGCTCGTCTAAAGAAGCAGCTTTGGCATAGCCAGCAACAGGAACGTACTTTACTAATCTGCATGTGCGTATCGTCCTTACGCTTGTCCTCCTACTAGAATCATCACTATACAAAAGAGAAAACCATGAAAAAGACTTTAATTGCATGTATGATCATCTTGCTTGTCTCCGGAGCCCTATTCGCTTCATCAAGCTGGATTGGTGGCCAAGGTGTTGTTTCCTACCAAAAAAACACCACGACGGTGCTCGCAACCGAGCAGGAAAACACCACGACCCTAGCCGGACTGAACCTTGCAGGAACCATCTACCCAGGTGATATGCCTCTAGGAATCGGATTCCAAGTCGGGGCATCCAAGATTTTCAAAGCTACAAACGACTCGACGGAACTGGAATGGGAAGATTATCCTCTTACCTGGAACGGTGGGGTAATGGCAAAATTCAGAGCCAACATGACAGAGATGATCGCTCTGGAACTTGGAGCTGGACTGATGTATGAGCGTACGATAACCACCTATGATTTTGGCCCTTACGAATCCAATACGACCCTCAATACCCTCAGCATGCTGACGGCAGCGGACGTGGTGATTCACCTATCCGACTCCCTGGCTCTTATCGGAGGTGTCGGCCTCTCATTCCCTCTTACGACAAAAGGAACCTACGAAGACAACTTGAACATCTCCTACGAAGAGGAGTTTGATGTCAAAGGCTACACATTAAGCGGAAAGGTCGGCGTTGGCTTCGGATTTTAAGAGAACCGAAACAGCAGCAGTTTGCTGATCACTAAGAAAGACCCCACCCTTTCTGGAATTTTCCAGAAAGAGCGGGGTTTGTTTATGGAGAGGCTGCCCCTTACCTGCTCAAATACCCGCCATCTACCGGCAACATGACGCCGCAGACATAATCCGAGGCATCAGAGGCAAGATATACAGCAGCTCCAGCCATATCCTCAGGTTGTCCCCATCGCTTTGCAGGTATACGTTGTGACAGTTCTGAGAACCGGCTCGTATCTTCAACCAAAGCGGTGTTGATCGGGGTTGCCATATATCCCGGGGCAATGCAATTCACATTGATCCCTTGGGAGGAGAGCTCATTGGCCATGGTCTTAGTAAGCTGCATCACCCCACCCTTCGCGGCACAATAGGCGACCGTATTGATACCTGCGGCAATTGAATTCACTGAGGCGATATTGATAATCTTACCCTTTCCGATGGCTACCATAAGATTGGCTGCCCACTGGGCAAGATCAAACACTGCCGACAGGTTCAGTTCGATGACCTTGTCCCAATCCTCGATAGGGAATTTCAGGACAGAGTGCCGTATCTGGATTCCGGCATTGTTGACCATGATATTCAGTTGTCCGTCAAGAATGGATTCCACCTCCACCTTGAGCTCCGCCCGACTATCGCGGGACAACAGGTCACAGCAGATCCCTTCAGCCAAGAGGCCTCGTTTTCTGAACCGGGCGGCTTTCTCATCGATGTCCGGATGGACATCAACCATGATGACCCTGGCACCTGCCTCTGCCAACCCTTGGGCCATACCCCACCCCAGTCCCTGATATGCACCAGTTACCACCGCATTCTTACCTGTCAGGTCAAATGGATTCTTCTTCATTTTCTCTCTACTTCTTTACATATGTCGAAATCAATTCTCTTGTTCAAATCCTGGCTCGGACTCACTCCAAGCCCCACTCCTCACAGGGTGAGGAGTGGATTCCATCCACCGTTTATGAACTGGTCAGTCGTCCTGTTGGAGCTACCGAATGTGATGAACTCTTCCTGGCTCATGCCATCAGGTTCATACGCCTTTCTGAACTCTTTCAGGCTCAAGAGCCTCTCTATGGCTTTCGGATCAACGGCTTCATCAATCTTCTGTTCGAAGGGACCCTCAATTTCCAGAAGGGCCTTTTGGATCTTTGGAGATATGGACATTATCATCTTCGCTCCTGCCAAACTTGTAATATGGTGTGCTCCACGACAACCGGCCGGCATCAGGACAGTGTCATAGCCCCGCTCATTGAAAATTGTATAAGCACGCTTTATGCATGCCGTGCCGGCAAGCAGGATATCCGCTTCAGAGATATCAGAGTTCTGGTCATGTGCAACATCCCTCAGATAATCGTCAAGGCGTCCCACCATAAGCACAGCAATGCTCAAACCGGCCTTGATGCCATTGGCTAAGGCCCGCTCTTTTCCTCTCACCCTGGCTTCTGCCACTGCAAGGACCTGGGGTACGGTAAAACTCACTGATGCCGCAACATTAAAGCCCAATGCCACACACTCCTCAAAAACACGAATACCTGCATTGGTTGCGGGCAACTTGATGACAAGGTTCGGATACCATGAGGCATAGAGTTTGGCCTGTTCCAGCATGTAGGCATAGTCACCAGATTTGTTGGGATTTGTCTGGGCACACACATATCCCGAACCGAACTCTCCTTCAGCAAATAAAGGGGCTATCTTTTCTGCATAATATCCTGTCACAGACTTGATCAGGGAAGTAGCCTTCGCATCACCTGAAAGTGTGGCAATATCTTCAGAGAGAACCCCTTTCCACTCCTCAGGACTCGTTTGTAGAGTTTGGTTCACCAGAAAAGGGTTTGTCGTCATCCCTCTGGCACCTAAGGAGAAAGCCTTCTCCTGTTCAGCAATATTGGCAGAATCATGCCACCACACAGATTGGGTCTCTTGTGCTAACCAAGTCAGAAAATTTTGTTTCATTCCATCCATCCTACGTTAAATTTATACAAGCAACATGCTCCCGGAGCCTAGTGCTGCTACTTCAATGCCCTGCATGTGGTCATGCAGATACTCATACACCAGTGCACCCGAACAATGACATAACCCAAACTTCTCAACCCCAAGGCCCGTAAGCCTTTCAAGGATCAAACCGGTCTCATCTGCAGAGGAGTTCATCAGATGAATTCCCCCATAGACGCCTTTGACGGGTTTTGAGAATTCGCGTGAAACGTGTTCGACAATATTCAATATCCCGATATGGGCACATCCCACAATGAGGTGCAATGCACCAGGGGATTCCACAACGATACTGCACTCATCCGAGAAGAGGTCGGGCACAAATCCCTTTTCATGACGCTTCTTGAATCGGGAGGGTACGCTTTCCAACGCATTGCGCTGCCGGAAGCCGGTGACCACCCAACAATGGGGAGAAATCCTGACTGGGGATTCCACAGTGCTGCACTCGATCCCACGCTCAATCAAATCCTCTTTGGAAAAATCATTTCCCAAAAAGGTATATGAAAAGGAGTTCTCTTCAAAGCGATCGGAAAAAAAGTCCTTTCCCGTATAGAGCCTCTTCCTCTCCGTTTCCCACTGGTCGGCGAAAGAGAGGAAACCCCCACTGTGATCATAATGCGGATGGCTCAAGACCACTGAAGAGATCTTGCTGAGATCTTTTTTGAGCCTTTTCGCATTGTCCAGAAACAGAGAAGAGGAGCCTGTATCGAAAAGGATAGAGTGCCCTTCATCTTCAATCAGAACTGACAGGCCATGCTCGGCCTCCAGGCCCCTATGCCCCACCAATGAGTTTTCCATCAGGATACTAACTGTAATCATCTGCTTCCTTCACCTGTATTTTTTTTAAAAAGAGTGCAGAAAAGTTACATCACCATCGGCTGTGATGTATGGGTTCTCTTTCAAAAGGGGGTATTCCAGAAGGTTTGCTTCTGAAATACCCCGTTGTTGTGAATACCTGGTTAAGAGCGGACCTCAACCTTGGCTTGCTTCTCATACCACTGAATCAGACCGCCATGGTCATCGCTGCCCTTACCCTCGGAAGAGAGACTCTTCATCATCTCGATGGCAGCCTCACTGATAGGTGAAGGCGTTCCGACACTTTGGGCGGTATCAAGGGCGTTTTGAAGATCCTTGATATGCAAGTCGATGCGGAAGCCGGGCTTGAAGTTGCCGGCAAGCACCAAAGGTGCCTTGGCATCCAGGACTGTGCTCCCTGCCAGACCGCCACGAATGGCCTTGAAGACCTTTTCGGGGTCGACATTAGCCTTGGTGGCAAGCACCAGTGCCTCAGACATTCCTGCGATGTTCGATGCGACCATGATCTGGTTTGCAAGCTTGGTGATGTTTCCACTACCAATCTCACCTACCAAGGTGACACTGCCGCCCATGACGGCAAGAATCTTCTCAACCTTGGCGAAGGCTTCCTCAGGACCGCCGACCATGATGGCCAGGCTTCCGTCGATTGCCTTGGGCTCCCCGCCACTCACAGGAGCATCGAGCATGACGACCTGTTTCTTGGCAAGTTCCGCTGAAACCTCACGGCTTACGATAGGGGAGATGGAACTCATGTCCACGACAATGGAATTGGGCTTTGCACCTTCGATGACACCACCCTTTCCAAGAACAACTTCCTTTACGTGGGGTGAGTTGGGCAGCATGGTGATGATGACATCACTTACAGCGGCAACTTCCTTGGCAGTAGGGAGGGATTTTGCACCAGCGGCGACGAGTTCGTCTACAGCGCCCTTGTTCAGATCATTAACAGTAAGGGAGTACCCCGCCTCAAGCAGGTTCTTTGCCATGGGCTTACCCATGATTCCCAATCCAATAAATCCAATCATCATAATAACGGCCTCCTTAGTTGGCTGACAGGACAGCCCTGACTTTCTTGGCGACATCCTCACTCTCCAGGCCATAAGCCTTGAGTAGGATGGAGTAGTTTTCTGCTGAAGTACCAAAGCTGTCCTGGACCCCAAGAACTTCAATGGGGAGTCTCTTCTTAGAAAGAGCGGAACAGACTGCGCTTCCCAGACCGCCAAAGATACTGTGCTCTTCAGCTGTTACTACACCCTTTACCCCTTCACAATAGGATTCCAGGGCAGCAATATCAAGAGGCTTGATGGTACTTACATTGACTACTCGAATAGAGATACCTTCTTTTTCAAGAATTTTTGCAGCTTCCATGGACTGCTGTACCATGACTCCGGTTGCAAACACGACGACATCCTTGCCTTCAACCATTTCAGTCATCTGGCCAATCTTGTACTCAGCCTTGGGATCGGTCACAAGCGGCAGGTCGTTTCTGTTTATCCTGAGATAGACAGGACCGTTGCACTCCGCCATAGCCTTGGTCATCTTCTCTGTCTCGATGGCATCACAGGGGGAGAGCACTGTCATGTTGGGCAGCACCTGCATCAATGCGATATCATCAATGCTCTGGTGGGTCTTTCCGTCACCAAAGTCCGACAGGCCGGCACTGGAACCACAGATCTTCACATTAAGATTTGCAATTGCCACCGATGATCGGATCTGGTCATATGCCCTTCCCGTTGCAAATACGGCAAACGAGTTTATAAATGGGATTTTCCCCGCCAAGGAGAGTCCTGCGGCAACAGAAGCCATGTTCTGTTCTGCAATACCCATCTGGAAGTAACGTTCAGGATAAGCTGCTCCGAACATCGCGGACATGGTCGAGTTGCCGAGGTCAGCCTCGAGCATCACAATTTCCTTGTTATCTTTACCCAATTCCACCAGGGTCTCACCATAGGTTTTTCTCAAACTGTCAGATGTTCTCATGCCTCTACCTCTCTCTTCAAGTTTTCAATGCAAGCCCAGGCTTCCTTGTACTCTTCTTCGGTCATCGCTGCATTGTGGTACTTTGCCTTTCCTTCTGCAAAAGCAAAACACTTGCCTTTTACTGTATGTGCCAAAATTACTGAAGGGCCATCGGTGAAAGCTTTCGCCGCCTCTAGCGCATCAAGAATCTGAACCATGTCATGTCCGTCGATCTCAATGACATTCCAGCCAAAACTACTCCATTTCTGTGGAAGATTCTCAATGGGGAAAATCTCCTTGGTAGTGCTGGTAGCCTGCAAGCCGTTAAAGTCGACAATTGCAGTCAGGTTGTTTGCCTTAAATCCATGGGCAGCCATGACAGCTTCCCATATCTGGCCTTCGGCAAGCTCTCCATCACCAAGGATCGCATACACACGGTTTGGAAGCTTGTCCAGCTTGAAGCCAAGCGCAAGGCCCAGAGCAACTGAGAGCCCCTGCCCAAGGGAGCCTGTGACGGCTTCGATCCCAGGGGTCCTGTCCATGTCGGGGTGTCCCTGAAGCATGCCTTCAAACGTCTTGACCTTAGCCAGCTCTTCACGGCCGAAATAGCCGAGTTCAACCAGACATGCATACTGAACCAAGACCGCATGGCCCTTGCTCATGATCAGGCGATCACGTTTGGGGTCCTTGGGGTCGGATGGGTTCACACTCATCGTATGAAAATATAAAGCGGCCATGACATCAGCTATACTGGTGCTCCCACCAAGGTGCCCGACCTTTCCCGGAGGTATCATCTCCAGGATGTTTGCACGTACCTGGATCGCTTTCCTTTTAAGTTCTGTAACTTGTTCTTGAGAATAATTCATTTCTCGCTCCTTACCTATTTCGTCTTCAGCAGCAGGTGACCCCTCCATCAACCGGCAGTGCGATGCCGTTGATGAAAGAGGCTTCATCTGATGCGAGGTATAATACCGCATTAGCAACATCAGAAGCCTTGGCCAGGCGCCCAAGAGGCACCTCATCCAATCTCTGCTTTTTCTTTACGGGATCCTTAAACATTTCCTGTACTAGGGGGGTGTCCACTGTGCTGGGATGGATCGAATTACATCTGATCCCGTCCTTTGCATAGCGAGCGGCGATTGATTTGGTCAGCAATGTAACCGCACCCTTGGTGGTCGTGTAGGCTTCAGGGGTGTACCGATGGCCGATAAGGCCACACACTGAAGAGGTGTTGATTATCGCCCCTCCACCCTGTTTGCGCATCACGGGAATCAGATGCTTGGCACCAAGGAAAACGCTTCCTACGTTTACCAGCATCATGGTGTTCCACTCATCAAGCTCCATCTCTTCAATCGGCTTGCGGATGTTGATGCCTGCATTGTTCACCAGGACATCAATCTTGCCTGTGCTTTTCACAATCGCATCCACAACTCTTTTCCAATCCTCTTCACTGGTCAAATCCATAGGGTAGAAATCTGCCTGATACCCATCGCTTTGCATCTCTTTTACCAAAGCGTCACCCTTTTGCTTATCCAGATCAAGGATGATGACCCTCGCTCCGTTTGAAGCCAGAAGCCTCGCCATCTCCGAACCGAGGCCTCCGGAGCCTCCTGTTATTACAATACACTTGTCTTTTACGTTCATTTCGTCCCTTCTCCAGTTTCATTTGCTGGGGCCATTTCAGGTTCTTTTTTGGAAAAAGATTTCGCAATACCTGTTACCAGGATAAAAGCGATCACGATCAT
>DUPO01000129.1 GCA_012838275.1 Spirochaetales bacterium | reverse complement strand
TTTATTATCTCTCTTTCTCATCATGTTTTATGAAAGGACCTACAAAACCGCGAAGGCGAATATCACGACTGCTCACCCCTACCCTGATCTCAAACGGTCCCTCACCGCTGACGAATCTCCACACCTCCGTCTGATAATGGCTAAACGCATCCTCTGTAAGTTCAAACACAACGCTTGTTTTTTCTTTTGGCGCAAGCGTCACTTTGGTGAAGGCCTTCAATTCCTGGTCGGGACCGAAGTATGCCGGCTCAAGCTCATGCACATAGAGCTGTACGACAGCCATACCTTCCATCTCCCCCGAGTTTTCCAGGAAACAGGAGACCGACACGGTACCCTGAGCTGTCTGCCCCACCTTGAGGTCTGAGAAGACAAACTCAGTATAAGAGAGCCCATGACCGAACGGGTAGAGCACCTCCTGCCGATCGGTATCGAACTGTCTGTAGCCCACCATCAGGGCCTCACGATACTCAAGATCCCAGACATACCGCTTGCGCGGATCGCCTTGGCCCCCCTGCACTCTCTTCACAGAAGTGGTTGCGAAAGCTTTGGGATAGTTCTTCATCGAGTGGTAGTCAGAGAGTTCCCGGGCTATGGTAAAGGGGAGCCTGCCCGAAGGGTTTACCCTGCCGAAAATTAGGTCTGCAAGGGTTTGTGCTGTGCTGCTGCCTAAGAAAAACGCAAACAACGCCGAAGGGATGGCATCAATGAAAGGGCTCAAATGCACGGCCCCTCCGCTTTGCACCACCAGGATGCACCTCTTGTTCAGCTTGCTCACACTCTCTATCTCAGAGACCTCCCCCTTGGGAAGTGACCAGCTCTTGTCGTACGCTTCACTTTCAAGGATATGGTCAAATCCTGTTACCAGTATGACGGCATCAGAGGAGGCGACCTTGTCGCGGTAGTATCTCTTCCTCTGCCATGAGGAGGGGAGCAACACCACTTCAATGCCCTCCTCCCTAAGCATTGCATCGGCAAAGCTGTCCCCCTTTGCAAGAGGGGTGATATGGGAGGATCCTCCACCCGATGCGATCTTGAAGGCATTGGCCCCTCCGACGCATATGACCATCCCCGAACGCTTCTGCAAAGGGAGCAAGGATCCCTCATTCTTAAGCAGGACAACCCCCTCCCTCGCTACAGCCAGAGCTGTCTCGCGGTGCTCTTGGCATCCAACCTCGATGGAAGGGTCGGCCAGGGGCCTGTGAAAAAGCCCTGCCCTCTCATACGCGGTAAAAAGGTGGAGGAGTTTTGCATCTATGCTCTCCCAGGAGACTGATCCGTCATCAAGGGCATCTCTTACCTTATCGGGGGCAAACCACTTTGCAGCAGGCATCTCAAGGTCGACCCCATCCCTGAGGGCCTGGCGGGTGGAATATAGGGAGTCCCAGTCAGAGGCGACCAATCCATCGAAGCCCCACTCATTGCGAAGGATCCCATCCAGAAGATAGGGATGTTCACTGCCGTAGGTGCCGTTGATCTGGTTGTAACTGGTCATGACAGCAAGCACTCCAGCTTCAACCGAGCGCTTGAAGGCCGGCAGATATATCTCCCGAAGGGTGCGTTCATCGACTACGGAGTTGCTCTTGTGCCGATCATACTCACTGTTATTGCAGGCATAGTGCTTTACCATCGCGATGACCTGTTCGGACTGGACACCCTTGATATATGCTGCTGCTATCTCACCTGCAAGATAGGGATCCTCACCGCAATACTCAAAGTTGCGTCCGCAGACAGGAACCCTTGCAATGTTGACTCCGGGGCCCAGCAGGACTCCGACTCCAAGAGCGCGGCATTCCCTACCCAACGTACGTCCCACCTCAGCGATCAGGGTTTTGTTGAAGGTCGCACTCATCGCAACCATGGCAGGGAAATCCGTTACAGGGGCTCTCCACCCCCTGAGGCCCATACTGGCATCGCTTGTCCAGACAGGCTTCAGCCCCACCCTTTCAACCCCTGGGATGCAAAACTCGTCGATTCCTGCCAATAAAGAGAGTTTTTCATCCTCATGCAACTCATCCACCAGACGTTTAGCCAACGACCGCTCCTCGGAATCAGTGAGTTTGAGCTGCATCGCTTTAGTATCGACAATGGGAGGATTGGGGGAGTGCAGCTCTTGCATCCTTCTCTGTATTACCCGTTTAAGAATCATCTGAAACCATTTCATAGCACACTCCTCCCCTACTATCTGCCAATTGTAGCATGCCAAGCCTTGCCATAGGATGGAAAAAATCGTTACTCTAGAGACATGAGCATACGAGTACTCTTTTTAGGCGAGATTGTAGGGAAACCTGGAATCCAAACCGTAAAAAGCGCGTTGAAAAACCTTCGCGAAGAAAAACAGATAGACCTTGTCATTGCGAACGGAGAGGGGGCGACAGGGGGCTTCGGCCTCGGACGCGCCCACTCCATGCAACTGCTGAAACTTGGGATCGACGTCCTGACCGGCGGCGAGAAGATCTACTACAAGATGGATATGGTGGAGTTCATAGCAAAAAACCCCAGCATCCTCAGACCGGCGAACTACCCCCAGCAAAATCCAGGCAGAGGGGTGCGACATCTCGTAGTCAAGGATACCAAGGTCTGTGTCATCAACCTGTTGGGGAATGCAAACTTCCCCCGCACCCACCTTTCGAATCCCTTTACCCTCGCCCAGATGCTCGTAGAAAGGGCAAAGGAAGACGGCTATATCCCATTGGTGCAGTTCCATGCCTCGACTACAGCTGAGGAGCTCACCATGGGCTTCATGCTTGACGGTCAGGTAGCAGCTGTCATCGGCACTCACAACAAAGTGCAGACCTCCGATGCGCGGGTACTGAAAAAGGGCACCGCATACATCACAGACAACGGCAGGTGTGGCAGCCAGACCAGTGTCGGTGGATTTGATCCAGAGACGGAAATCATGAAACAGATAAGTCAGGTACCGGTCCGTTCAAATGAGTGTTGGGATGACCTTGCACTGGTGGGGGTTATCGTTGACATTGCCGATGACGGCAAGGCCAGCGACATCCAGCCCGTAAAGGTACCTGTCGTACAGAAGCAGGAAGCGTAACATGTATGAAAAAGTAACCATAAAACAGATATTTAGCGATAAGAGCATAGAGGTCTCCTGTGAGTCCTCCGCCTGCAATGGCTGCAAAGGTGAAACCTTCTGCAACACCAAAGGAAAGATTTTTGAGGCATCAAACCCCCACAACCTTCCCTTGAAGGAGGGGATGGTCGTGGAGCTTTTCCTCAAGAGCTCATCCACCATCTTCAGCACCCTCTTCACCCTTATATTCCCACTCCTACTCTTCCCTATCGCCTACTATCTTGCAAAGCTTGCCGGTCTGGGTGAAGGGGCGGGCATGTTTGTTGGTTTGGGAGGGATCCTCGTAGGGTTCCTTGTAGTGTGGGCTTTCTTCAAGGTGCACAAGAAACGGTTCATACCTCCGATACTCAGGATTATTGCCGAGGAACTATGATTGTTTTGCGATTGCCCAAAGAGACAAGGACAGGTATACTCACAGATATGAGAAGAGGCTTTCTTGGCATGATTCTTGCATCACTCATCTTCCTGCTCTCGTCCTGCACAATGGAGAGCCAGGTGCCCTTGTCCTCGAAAGCCGTTGATTTTCCTGATATCAGCCTGACAGAAGCTACCTATGTACTCGGCAGGAGCGGAGAATCGAAACTGACGATAATTGCCGATGAAATCCAAATATTCGAAAAGACCAACCGTGCAAAGCTCACAAGCCTCCAGTTCTTTCAACTTGATGAAGAGGGAGGTGCCCTGCTTTCAGGATTGGCCGACTCAGCCACTGTCAACACCGAAACCTATGATGCCCAACTTTTTGGCAACATCCTTGTCACCCAGAAAACAGAGGACTTCACCATCGAGGCCCAACAGCTGCTCTGGCTCAATGATGAGCAGATTCTCCAAAGCACCGAGGACAGTCCCGTAAGCATCCTTTTCGACGGGGGGCAGCGACTGGAGGGCAGAGGCTTCAAGGGCAATCTGAAAACCAGCACCTTTGAATTTTCCAGCAAGGCAGAGGGGGTGTTGCTCAAGTGAGAAAGCACCTTATCCTAACCACCCTTATTGCCCTTTTCACCCTCCCCCTCATTGCAGAGGATATCTCCTTCCAGGGTGGATCGACCCGAATGAACATGCAACAGGGCTCTAAGACCGTCTTGCTTGAAAACAGCGCAGAGGTGCAGGCAGGCTCAATTCTATTGCGCTCCAACACCATCGAGCTCTACGGTGAGGATTTCCGTTACGTCCGCTGTGAAGGGGATGTCTTTCTTCAGGATGAAGAGCGAGGCATATCCCTGGTGACCAGTTCCCTGCTGTACGACAGGGAAAAAGAGACCTTGCTAATCGATAGCTGGGTGGAGCTTGAAGATACGAACAACCAAGTCACAGCCTCTGCAGCACGCATGGAGTTCTTCCTGAAGGACGGCATTGTCCTGCTGCAGGTCCAGGCAAGACTTCTCAAGCATACTGATGACGGGCCGATGGTCTGCCGCAGTGACTATATGACCTTTGACCGGGACAAGGAGATGCTGGACCTGAAAGGCAGGGCAAGCATAGTCTGGAAACCCGATACCTATGAAGCCCAGACCATAACCGTAGACCTGAAGACCGAAGAGATCAGGATGGAAGGGTCCATCAAGGGGACAATCCATGGGTAGAAGCGTACTGGAGGTCAAGAACCTGGCAAAGGCCTATGGGAAGAAGGAAGTGGTCAAGGATATCTCCTTCTCCATGCAGGCCGGAGAGATCATCGGCCTGTTGGGTCCCAACGGAGCCGGAAAGACCACTACGTTCTACATGATCGTAGGATTCCTCAAACCCAAGCGTGGCACCATCCTGTTGGACGGTGAGGACATCACAGCCTTGCCGATGTACGTCCGTTCCAAACGAGGGCTCTCCTATCTTCCGCAAGAGCCTTCCATCTTCAGGAAACTGAGTGTGGAGGACAACATCCGCCTCGTGGTCCAGACCAGAGGCGATCTCAGCAGGCTAGAACAGGAGCAACTCGTCGAGGAGCTGCTACAGGAGTTCGGCATCAGTGCATTGAGAAAGCAGAAGGGGTACACCTTAAGCGGTGGCGAGCGGCGTCGTACGGAGATAGCCCGGGCATTGGGCTGCAGTCCCCGATTCCTCCTGCTTGACGAACCCTTTGCTGGGATAGACCCAAAGGCGGTCTATGAGATAAAGCAGCTTATCAAGAGCCTGAGCAGCAAGGGCATAGGCATCCTGCTCACCGACCACAATGTACGTGACACCCTCTCGATAACCTCCTCATCCTACATCATCAACGAAGGCTCGATTCTCGTTTCAGGGGGAAAGAGGGAGCTGCTATCCAACCGCATAGCCAGGGAGATTTATTTTGGTGAAGATTTTGAGGGGGAAGACTGATGGGCCTGTCACTCTCACTTTCACAAAAACAACAACTCAAACTCAGCCCCCAGCTTCTGCAATCCTTTGAACTGATGGCTCTTCCCCTTGCGGAGCTCCAACAGAAGATCAAAGCGGAAATTGAGACCAACCCCGCCTTGGAGATACCCTCCGGCAGGGAGGCATCCTTTGAGGTCTTTGCTGAAAAAACCAAGGATACTGAGAGGATCAGCGACTCCTATTCGGACTCTTCCAGCTATGGCAGCGACCGAAGCGGTTACGATACCGAGGCTTCCGACCGCCGTCAGAACTTCATGGAAAAT
This sequence comes from Spirochaetales bacterium, assembly GCA_012838275.1. Classification (GTDB taxonomy): domain Bacteria; phylum Spirochaetota; class Spirochaetia; order Sphaerochaetales; family Sphaerochaetaceae; genus Sphaerochaeta. The sequence goes on along the minus strand of DUPO01000129.1, from coordinate 40,493 downwards.
GCCCTGAGAGCTGAAGAGACTTTGCAAGAGCACCTTCTGAGCCAACTTGGCTGTGAAGCCTTGAGTGAACAGGAGTATGAGGTGGGGATGCTTCTCATCACGAACCTCGATGCGAACGGTTTTCATGTCCAGGAGCCGCTCGATCTTCTGAAAAAGGAACAGAAGCACCTGCTCTACCCGATGTTGCAGAGACTCCACCGCTTCGACCCTCCAGGGATCGGAGTCAGGGACTGGAGGGAGTCGCTCATGCTCCAAGCCCGGATCAAGGGGATGGAGGGTGATGAACTGGCAAGTTTTTCCCTCCTGGTAAATGACAACCTGGAGCTGATGCGAGCGAACAAGCAGGCTCAGGTTGCAAAGAACCTCAACATAGAGATGGAGGAGCTTGAGGAACTCTACAGCTTCCTCAAGACCCTCACCCCCTACCCGGGCCAAGGGTTTGCAAGCGGTCCGGAGCTCTATGTCATTCCGGACATATCCATCCGCAAGGTCGATGGAGAACTGTTGTTGCGTATGAACAGTTCCTCCCTGCCCGACCTTAAGATCAACAGCGATTTTGAAGCCTTCTCGATGGAGAAGGAGATGCCTAAGGAGACACAGCTCTACATCCAGGACCAGCTCAAGCGGGCAAACTCGCTGATGTTCCAGGTGCGGCTCCGAAACCAGACCCTCTACAAGGTGGGCCAGGTCTTAGCGGAAAAACAGAAGGAGTTCTTCCTTTCCGGACCTCAATTCATCCGTCCCCTCACGCAAAAAAGCGTAGCCGACCAGATCGGGGTCCACGAAACAACGGTAAGCCGCATATCCACTGCAAAATGGATCGATACCGACTGGGGCATCATCCCGATCAAGAGGCTGTTCAGCAGTGCAGTAGGTGATGAAGGCGAACAGGTCTCCAAGCATGCGGCCAAGGAGATCCTCCAGCAGATACTGGAGGAGCATCAGGGCAAGAAGGCCCTTTCAGATCAAAAGCTCTCCGACCTGCTCAAGGAACGGGGCATCTCCGTAGCCAGGAGGACAGTAGCCAAGTACCGCAATGAACTGAATATCGACCCGTCATTCATCAGGGGAACCAACTGACAAAGAAGGGACGCTTTCGCGTCCCTTCAAAATTATTACATATCCAATGAGATTAATGCTCCTTTATCTTACCCTTTTCCTTTCTGGCTACCGCTTCGATCTTATCCACCAGCATCTCAATGCCTTCATACAATTCGTAGCAGTCATAACTGACCATCTTTAACGTGCCCCAGGAAAAGTGAATCTTTGCATCCAAGTGAAAGCCCTGCCCTTCGGTCTCCCTGGTAATGACGATATCCAGGTCATGAAGGTAATCCTCGGCAAACTGCAACTTCTGCAGCTTCTTGTCCAAAAAAGCTCTGGTCTCGTCACTAGGATTGTAACGGATGCCTCTGACTGTCAAATTCATAAGCCCTCCTTTGACTAAGGTCCTATCTCAAAGATAAGGCTTCACAAGCAATACGTCAATGGACAAATATTCCCTTTAAGCCACATCAGAACCCGTTTTGAAAGACATCCTCTTGTTGTACATACGAATATTGCGGTTAAATATCCTAAGACAGGGGCAAATCAGGGGTTGCAGAACAAAAGTAACAACTGTATAGTAAAATCTGATAGGGAGCTTCTCTCCCCCAAGGAGATTATGATGTCGGAATTTACGATTCTTGACCTTCTTGACCTCGATCTGAAGGAACACAACCACCTCAGCCTGGTATGCATTGCCGGTAGGACAGGACTCTCAAGGAAGATCACCACCAGCAAGATAAGCCGTCCGGGTCTTCCCCTCAGCGGATTCTTTGAGGAGTTCAGCAACAACAGTATCCAGGTCTTTGGCCGTGGTGAGCAGGCATACCTGCAAAAGCTTGAAGCCGAACACAACCTTGCAAGCATCGAGAAGCTCTTCAAATACGACATTCCCTGCTGCGTATTCTGCGATGGTGCTGATCCCAGCCCCCGATTCACGGCCCTTGCAGAGGAGACCGGAACAGCAATCCTTAAGACCAGCCTCCTCTCCTCAGACTTTTCCCGCAGGCTCTACCAGACCCTCGACGAGGTCTTCGCTCCCACTCAGACCATCCACGGGGTACTGGTCGAGGTCTATGGCATCGGAGTGCTCATCACAGGAGAGAGCGGAGTCGGAAAAAGCGAGACCGCCCTGGAACTCATCGAGCGCGGTCACCGCCTCATCAGTGACGATACGGTGAGGCTGAGAAACATCAGCGACAACTTCATCATCGGCATGGGAGAGAACCCTCTGCTTGCACACCATATGGAAATACGGGGCCTCGGCATCCTCAACCTGGCAAACCTTTTCGGAGTCGGGGCTATCCGTGACCGTAAGCAGGTCCAGCTCTCTGTCAAGCTCGAACCTTGGGATGCAAAGAAGAATTATGACCGTGTCGGAGAGGGATCCTTGCATGACCACTTCCTTGGAATCGCCATCCCGATGGTCCTTATCCCTGTCAAACCCGGACGCAATATCCCTGTGATCATAGAGACCGCCGCAAGAAATGAGCGGCTAAAGAAGCTGGGATACTATTCCGCTAAAGAGTTCGATCAGAGCGTACTCAAATGGCTGGAGAGCGAATCTGCAAGAAATATGTACAACATCAATGAGGAGACGCACTGATGGTTACACGAGAGGTTAAGGTAAGCAACAGGGCAGGCATCCATGCACGCCCTGCAGCGAACATCGTGAAAGTCGCAAACAAGTTCAACAGCGAGCTATATCTGGAGAAGGGCACCATGAAGATCAACGGAAAATCCATCATGGGTATCATCACCTTGGGAGCTACCTACCAGAGCACCCTTACCATGATATGTGAAGGTCCGGAAGAAGAAGAGATGGCCGATGCCATCGAGGCCCTGTTTCAGAATCGATTCGAGGAGTAAGAGATGCGTGAATTGACCCAAAGGCAGAAGGATGTGGCCCTCTTTATCAGCCAGTTTATCAGGAAGAACAACTACGCCCCTTCAGTTCGAGATGTTGCCGAGAACTTCAAGTTTTCAGTAAAGGCGGCTCATGACCACATCAAGGCCCTTGAGACAAAAAAGGTCATAAGGACAACCGATGGTATCTCCCGGTCCATCGAGATCATCGGAGAGGAGTACATACCCCGTGAGGAGATGATCAGCATTCCTGTGCTCGGCAGCATCGCCGCAGGGGTGCCCCTTATGAGTGAAGAGAATACCGACTACCTGCTGAATCTTCCCATCTCCATGGTCAACAATGTCCACAATACCTACTTCGCACTCAAAATCCGAGGCGAAAGCATGATAGAGGCGGGCATTTTCGACGGCGATATCGCTATCTTGAAAAAATGTGAGACAGCAAATACAGGTGACATCATAGCAGCCTCCGTCGGAGAGGAGGAGCCGGCCATTACCTTGAAGGGCTACTACCCCTCCAATGGAAATATCGAACTGCGTCCTGCGAACCCGGCCTTTGGCTCCATCATCACCCGCTCCTGCAGAATCCACGGCAAGCTGCATCTTTTGATAAGGAACTACGCATGATAGCTCCTGTGCACCTTCTGCTCGGTCCTGAGACCGGGGAAAAAGAGCAGTCACTCAAACAGATTCGGGATGCGCTGAGGAAAGAGAGCGGCAGTGACCTTGAGATGCACCGCTTCTACCCTTTTGAAACCGAGAAAGGGGAGATTTTTGTAGCGCTGAACAACAACTCCCTCTTTGCTGAGCACCGCCTGGTGATCCTCAGCCAGGCAGAGGGGCTCAATGCCTCCATGGTAGACGCTTTGGCAACCTATATCGCAAACCCCAGCGATACTGCGACTTTAGTTATCATCTCCAGTGAAACCCGCCTTTCTGCAAAACTGCTGAAGGCGGTCCCCAAAGAGAACACCAAGATTTTCTATGAACTTTTCGATAACCAGAAGTTCGGATGGGTACGGGACTTTTTCAAGAAATATGGACTTACCATCACCGCTGATGCGATAGACCTCCTGCTCTCAATGGTCGAGAACAACACCCAGGAGCTGCGCACCATATCCAGCCAGCTCACCCTCTTTTGGAAAACGGGGGATGAGGGAAGGCCGATAACTGAAGATGACATACAAACCTACATCCACCACAGCAGGCAGGAGGATGCCTTCACCCTCTTCCCCTACATAGCTAAAGGCGACCTCAAGATGAGCATCGCCTCCTTGCATGCGATCCTGGGTAGCGGCGACAGCTCAAGCGGCATCCTGCTGGTGTCGGGCCTTCTTTGGCAGTTCAGGCGATTGCTCTCTATCCAGGAACAGATGGAGGGAGGAGCGGATGAGTATGAAGCCTTCTCCGGGGCAAAGGTGCTGGGTAAAAGCGTAGCGGTGCGCAGTCCCCGGGACAAGGGTGTCTACCATCAGGGCAGGGAGACCTACTCCGTAGGTGAGTGCAGGGCGATCATCACCGCTTTGGCTGAGGCTGACTTGGCTACTAAGGAAGCCGGCTCAGAGATGCTGCCTGTCGTATTGGAAAGGTTGCTCTACCGGATCATATCCTGTAAGGGAAGGCCCCTCTCCAGTGTAGGCTTTGCTACGCTCTAGAGATTGAGCTGCTTCAGCAGTCGCTGGGCAACAGGCAGGGGGATACCCCCCTCCTTTGCAAGCTCCTCGGGCTTTTTGTTGAGCATGACATCCAGACTTCCGAAGGTCTTCATAAGGTCCATGCTTCTTTTTTTACCAATCCCCTCTACCGATTGCAACAGCTGGAATGAAGCCTCCCGGCTCCTGGCCGCCTGGTTGGCACTGGTAGCGAACCGGTGGCACTCATCGCGTACAGCAATGACCAGGCGCAGCGCTTCGCTGTATTCCGGCAACAGGAGAGGCGGGCGTTCGTCGTCGAATATGATCGCTTCCAGCTTCTCTGCAATGCCTATGATGGGGATGTCAAACATCCCTAGATCATCAAGAACCTCACGAACGGCATGTACCTGGCCCTTACCCCCATCGATGATCAGAAGATCCGGGCGCTCCAGCTTCTCATTGAGAATCTTGGTGTATCGTCTGGCCGCCGCCTCACGCATCGATTCGTAGTCATCAACCCTGCCTTGCAAACTCTTGATGTTGTATCGTCGGTAATTGGGCTTGTCGGGATTCCCCTCACGGAAGGAGATCAGGGATGCCACCGTATACTTTCCTGATAGCTGGGCGATATCGAATCCCTCGATAAGCGAGGGAGGGGCAGGCAGGTTCAACACCCGGGCGAGCTCTACCAGGGCTTGGCTGTTATCCTTGCTCTTCAGGCGTTTCTCGACATCCCTGGAGGCATTCTCCCTGGCCATTCTTAAGATCCTGTAGTGCTTGCCTTCCAGCGGAAGGCTCACCTCGAGGCGTCCTCCAAGCAGTTCTGCGAAATATTGTCGTATCAGATTAATATCTATCTCATGGGAGACGTAGAGAAACTGCGGCAGTTTCATGCCGTCGGCATAGTACTGCACGAGGAAATTGAGCAAGGTGTCGGTCTCCTCACCCAAGGTTTCCGCACGATAGAGAGCGCGCCCTATGAGCCTGCCGTCGCGCATCTGCATCAGGGAGATGGTGCACAGGGGCCCTCTCATCTCAATGGCAGCGTAATCACGGCTCTCCTGGGCAAAGTCCTGTACCTGCTGTTCGCTGCTGGTAGTGATGATGGCATCTATCTGGTCCCGCTTGATGGCAGCCTCTTCAAAGTTGAGCTGCTTGCTCGCCGTTGCCATCTCGGCTCTGAGCCTCTTGATCAGGGCGTCGGTCTTCCCTTCCAGCAAGTCGACCACAGCATCGACTGAGCGGGCGTACTCCTCCTCTGAGACCAGACCTGCGCAAGGACCGCTACACAGACCTATATGATAGTACAGGCAGGGCTTGTCGCGCTTTCGTAAGGGGATTCCGCACCTGCGAAGGGGGAAGAGCTTCTCTATCAGGCTAAGATACAGATCGAGCTTTCCCCCATCGGGGAAAGGGCCGAAGTATCTCGAGCCGTCATCGATGATCCGGCGGGTCTTGAAAACCTTGGGAAACGGTTCGTTGGTGATACGAATCATCTGGTAGCTCTTCCCATCCTTAAGGGAGATGTTGTAGTGCGGTGAGTATTTCTTGATGAGGTTGTTTTCCAGCACCAAAGCCTCAAACTCGTTGCCGGTGATGATATACTCTATCTGGGCTATCTTCTTTACCAAGGCGGCTGTCTTCGCACTGCGATTTGCCTGGAAGTAGTTGACTACCCGCTTCTTGAGATCCTTGGCCTTGCCCACATAGATAATGGCTCCGCTCTTATCCTTCATCAGATAGACGCCGCTGGCATGGGGAAGCTCCCTAGCCTGTTCGCTGGGGGAGAGGTTTTCTGCTACGATGCTGCCAAAGCTCTCTATCTCGGACAGAGTGCCATAGGGCTTTTTCTCATCACTCATTATACTACTAGGATAATCATTGGAACTTGTTTAGGCAATCGGGAACCAGTACAATACCCGATATGGAACACCCTCTTTTTGACACCTTGCCCCACAGCGCACAAACATACCTGAAGGCCTTACATGCTGAGTACTCCTTCAGTTTCCAGGAACAGCGACAGATCGTCGAAACCGCTTCCGACATCCTGCAGTGGAAGATGGGCCCGCTTGAACGCTGGTTCGATGAGGCGGCAACCAGCAATCTCCAAGGAAGAAAAAGAACAAAAACCCTTGTCTCGAACTTGCTCAAGCGAGTCAATGAGGAGAGAAAAAGCCCCACTGTCTATACGGATTTCTTTCCAAGCGAACGGCTTCCCGACAAATACCAGAGCGTCATCAGGCACACCGAGAAGATCATGGGGCGATGCCCCTGTCCTGTAGAAGGTGAGAAGACCCGATGCTGCAACCTCAAGACGCTCGACGCCGTAGAGCAGTGTGCTTTCGGATGCTCCTACTGCTCGATCCAGTCCTTCTACAACAAAAGCGAGATACAGGTGGTGGGAAACCTCCAGGAACGTCTGCAAGCCATAAAGCTCGACGATGATACCTGGCATATTGGAACCGGGCAGAGCAGCGACTCTCTCCTATGGGGGAATGACTACGGGACCCTCGATGCTCTGGCAACATTGGCACGACGTTATCCCAAGACCATCATAGAGCTCAAGACCAAGAGCCACCGCACTGACTGGCTTGCAATGGACCTGCCCCCAAACATAGTGGCTACCTGGTCACTGAACGCCCCTACCATCATAGAGAAGGAGGAGCACCTGAGTGCTACCCTCAGCCAGAGGCTCACTGCAGCCAGACAGGCGGCAGACAAAGGCATCCCTGTAGGTTTTCACCTCCACCCCATGGTCTACTTCGAAGGGTGGCAGGATGAGTACAGCTCAGTGATAGAAGAGGTGACAACCACCTTCAAGGCGGAGGAAGTGGTGATGTTCTCCATAGGCACCCTGACCTTTACCAAGACTGTTTTGCGCACACTCAGAAGCCAGATACGCGAGAGTCGCATCCTCGACATGGAGCTTACCGCAGCTGCCGGAAAATACTCCTACCCCCTACCCACCAAGCAGAAGATGTTCGCCCATGCCTACTCCTGCTTCCCCAAGGAGTGGAAGCATGAGGGACCTTTTTTCTATCTCTGCATGGAAGATCCCTCCCTGTGGGAACCCACTTTCGGCTACAGCTATCCCGATGACAGGAGCTTTGAGGCGGCTATGAAAAAGGCGTACCAGAGCAAAGTTGAATTTTTAGACAGAAGAAAGCACTTGTAATGGAAATAGAATCGGATTAGATACTAAATCTCTCTTGTTTTCTGCCATTTGGGTAGGGTACACTACAGGTCATCTCACTGCAGGAGCATAAAAGACTATGAGCAGACGTAACGATGCGGTCAAGGTATATGAAGTGCCGACCTACAAGCAGATATTCCCTTACATCATGCCCAAAAGATGTGATTCGCTTGTATTTCAGAATATGGTGCTGGACCTGACCAATACTGTGGATTTCATCAAAAAGAACAAACGGGCTGACGGCTCCAACTACAGGATATTCGAACTGTTCATAGCCGCCCTGATGAGAACCATAACCCTAAGGCCCGAGCTTAACAGGTTCGTCGCAAACTACCAGTATTGGCAACGCAATGAACTGTCGGTCAACTTTATCGTAAAAGAGGACTATACCGACGATGCACCTGAGCACAGCATGCCCCTTTACTTCTCAGAAGATATGACCTTGGAGGAGATGTCGAAGATCATCAACGATGCGATCATAGCGCAGCGAGAGCCTGCGAATGAAAATTTCACCGACAAGGCGATCCTTTTCTTCATGAAGTTCCCCAAGACCTTCATCAAGATGATAGTAGGGTTTGCAGGCTTCCTTGACCGCCATGGAAAAGCTCCGAAGGCTCTCCGGGATGCCGACGGGCTGCACACCACCATATTCATAAGCAACATGGGCAGCATCGGCCTTGGAGGAGGAAGCCCTCACCACCACATCTATGAGTGGGGAACCACAAGCCTGTTCGCTACGATGGGAATACTGAGAAGGGTCCATAAGGTCGTCGATGGGGTAAAGACTCATACCGACACCATGGAGGTTGGCTTTACCGTCGACGAAAGGATTACCGACGGCTTCTATTTCACGAAATCCATCAAATTGCTTCAGGACCTGTTGAACGATCCTCACCTTCTGACACTCAAGGTCACCCCACCCCCTCCTCCGCTTACGAAGAAGGAGTACCGGCAGAAGGTAAAGGCGACAAAGAAGGCAAGTCGGGTCTAGGGGCGGATCTTCAAAGCCGAATCACAGGCTTCCTGCCTCCCTTAGCATAATACCAATCCCTCAACCTCCTCAGCCGTGTTGAGCCTCCGCTGCTCACAAACCGAACATGAGATATGTTTGCAGTTTTTCTTGTTATCCTACATTTTAGCAGGATATACTGACAAAAATCACTGCAGGAGTTATTTCACCATGAGCAGACGCAACGATGCGGTCAAGGTATATGAAGTGCCGACCTACAAACAGATGTTCCCATACATCATGCCTGAAAGGTGTGATTCGCTTGTGTATCAGAATATGGTACTGGACCTTACCAACGCAGTAGCTTTCATCAAAGAAAACAAGCGCTCGGATGGGTCGGGCTACAGGATATTCGAACTGTTCATTGCCGCAATGATGCGGACGATATCCCTCAGGCCCGAACTGAACAGGTTCATAGCTAACTACCAGTATTGGAAACGTAATGATCTCTCTGTAAATTTCTTTGTGAAGGAGGACTATACCGACGATGCGACCGAACATAGCATGCCTGTATACTTCTCGGAAGAGATGACCTTGGAGCAGATGTCCAAGCTCATCGATGATGCGATCATAGAGCAACGCAAACCTTCAAATGAGACAGTCACTGACCGGGCAATCCTTTTCTTCCTGAAATTCCCAAAACCTTTGATCAGGATGATAGCCAGCTTCATTAGAATGCTTGACCGCCACGGGAAGGCTCCGAAGGCTCTCAGTGATGCCGATGGCCTTCACACTACCCTATTCATCAGTAACATGGGCAGTATAGGCCTTGGCGGAGGAAGCCCCCACCACCATCTTTTTGAGTGGGGAACAACCAGTTTGTTTGTTACCATGGGAGTAATGAAAAGGGTCCGAAGGAGTATTGGGGATAGTAAGACCTATACGGACACCATGGAGGTTGGCTTTACCGTCGACGAAAGGATCACCGACGGCTTCTATTTCACCAAGTCCATCAAATTATTGCAGGACCTGTTAAACAATCCTCAGCTTTTGACGGTCAAACCCATACTGCCCCCTCCTCCGCTTTCGAAGAAGGAGTACCGGCAGAAACTGAAGGCAGCAAGAAAGGCTAGCTGAGTTTACTCTCGAAGAGCTCTCTGGCTCTTCCTTTCAGAGGATTTTCCTCGCCCTGAAGCACTGCCTTAAGGGCGACGAGTTCATTTGCACTGAAGGTCTTTGCTCCCCTCTTATGCTCCTCAAACGCCTCGGTGGCAATAGGGCATACCTTACGAATCATCTCAAGGATGGTCTGGGCATAAACTCTAATCTCATACTGGGCGTGCTCATCCAGGCGCAACTGCAAGAAATGGAAGAGATTGTGCAGGTCCATCTGCCAATACCACTCGGTATAAAGGCTTAGGGGGAGATCGATTCTGGCCAGCTCCCTGGCAATCCCCATATCAAGCAGTTTCTGGTAGTTCTCATAGCTTCTCTTCTGATCTTCAGCAAGCAAGTCAAGCACCTCTTGGGCGACAGCCGGTTCCACTGCTTCAGCCTTTCTGCCCTGCTTGTTATCTTCACTCTGGTAGTTTATGTGCTCAGGAGAGGGACGGTAGCAGTCGTCTGACATGACGCTGTATCTTCCGCTGATCTCATTGACGCGTCCTGTCCTGTGGCGGATCCACTGTCGGGCGACAAAGATCGGCATGCGGAGATGGAAGGTAAAGTTGACCTGTTCAAAGGGAGAGGTGTGGTCGTTGCGTAGCAGGTACGTTATGAGGCCCCTGTCCTGGCGGTAGGTCTTCGTCCCGCTGCCATAGGAGACACGAGCACTTTGCACGATGCGTTCATCGCTACCCAGATAGTCTACAAGACGGACAAACCCGTGATCGAGGACAGGAAACTCCTTGTCCAGAATCTCTTCAGCAGCAGGTACGATACAATGGGCCATGGTCAACTCCTCATATGATTCACCCAGAACAGCAGATATTCATAGGTATTTTTTTGCTTCACGTGTATATTTTCTCCATTATGCTAACAACGGCAGCTAAAAGCAACCATCACTAAAGTAACAGCATCCTTCCCAGCAATACGCCAAGACCAGCGGAGCATGCTGTCTCTGTCCTGAGTATCCGCTGTCCCAGCGAGGCGGCTTTGAAGCCGGATTCAAGGAACAGGGACCTTTCCCTGTCGGTGAAGCCCCGCTCCCCACCAACTGCCAACGCGACAGGGGCGGGTGGAAGGACAAAGGATGCAAGGGGCTTAGCATCCATCACATTGTCAAGAACGATCCGGCTAAGGGCATCTTCGGTCATGGAAATGGCTTGCCTGACAGAAGAGGCGAACAGCACCTCGCTGACTCTGGTCTCCCCACTCTGCATCGCCCCGTCAAGAAGCACCGATCGGTACTCACCGCTTTTGTACAACTTGGCATCGGCGTAGGATTTTTCACTGGTCTCAGTACCTGTCAGTATGATCCTTCCTACCCCCAGGCTTACCGCCTCCCTCAGGATTCGTCTCATGCAGATGGGGCGCACTTGCGCGACCAGCAGGGTTACAGGGTGGAGTGGAGGGGAGTTTTCTCTGGCAGTAAAACTGAAATGAAGCTCTTCGAAATCCATGGAAAGGATGGTAGCCTGCCCTTTTTTGCCATTGATCTCTCCGGCAGAGAATTGTCCCCCGACGCCTAGTTTCAGGATTTTTTGTATGTGCAAGGCGCGGTAATCAGAGAGAGGAAGGCTGTTTTCCGCATCCAAATGGGTAAAAAGGATGATATTCATGGTCAAAACTATAGCATGATGCTCCAGAAAAAAGATAGAGTGGACACATGAACAGACGAGCCATATATGTTGCCACATCTCACGACTGCGCTGCCAACCTGGCAGGGGAAGCGTATCTGATCAAGCAAGATCTGGAACACATACTGTATTTGTGGGTAAATGACCCTTGCATTGTTGTGGGGCGTTTTCAAAACCCCTACAGCGAATGCAACCTCGAACGTATGGATGCAGAGGGCGTGCAGCTTGTACGCAGGAATAGCGGAGGGGGTGCGGTCTACCATGACAAGGGAAACCTCTGCTTTACCCTGATAGGGAAAAAAGACTCTTCAACCAGGGAGGAGAACTTTGCGCTGGTCCTTGCAGGTCTCAAGAAACTCGGAATTGAGGCCGAGCTTTCCGGGCGCAATGACATCCTCTCCCAAGGGAAAAAAATATCAGGCAACGCATTTCAGTCCACCGCGACAAAATTTTGTCACCATGGGACGCTGCTCATCACCAGCGATCTCTCGGTCATGGCCAACTACCTTACCCCGAGTTCGACCAAGCTCGCATCCAAAGCTGTCAAATCCGTCGCATCGAGGGTGGGTAACCTCAGTGAGGTAAAACCTGACATAACCACCAAAGAGGTCGAAGACGCCCTGATTGAGGCGTTCTGCGACAAGTACGGCCCGACTGATGTGACTATGATCGATTTCAAGAAGTTTGCCGAAGCAAAGGCCGACTACCGTCTATTTGGAGACAGGAACCTGATCTTGGAGAAAACACCCCAATTCACCCACTTCGTACATCACCGCTTCAGTTGGGGGGAGTGCTCCCTTCATATAGATGTCCACAAGACGAAGATCACTAAAGTCCGGCTGTTTACCGATGCGTTGGACACCTCTCTGCCTGAGAGGATAACAAATAACCTGGAGGGCCTCTCCTATGCGAAGACAGCCCTCCTAAAGGCATCTGACAAGTGCAGGGATGAGGATGTGCTGGAGTTGCTCACATACCTCATAGAGCAGATCTAGAGCCCTTCCCTACCATATATTTCGATCATGCCACGCAAGCGGTCGATTCTCCACTCTTCTATCTCATTGAGATTTTTCATGCGCCAGCTCCAGTTGCTCATGCCAACGGTCGAAGGCACGTTCATACGTGCCTCGGCACCGAGACCGAGCAGGTCCTGCATTGGCAAGATGGCATCCTTGGAAGCCGACAGAAGCATGATGCGTATCATCTGCCAAACTATCTGGTCATCAGGGGCTTCAAGGTAACGGCGTACCTTGTCCTTAGTACCGGGATCCAAGGCATCATACCAACCTCTGGTGGTGTTGTTGTCATGAGTTCCCGTGTAGATGACACTGTTGTACTGGCAGTTGTGGGGAAGGTATGCATTGGTGGCATCCAATACATCACCCCTCAAGCCAAAGGCAAACTGCAGGATTTTCATTCCCGGCAGGTTATTCGAGTCACGAAGCTCTTCTACATCAGGTGTTATGACTCCCAAGTCCTCAGCGATAAGGGGTATCGCATCACCGAGGGCTTCCTTCAATGCGGAAAACAACTTTTTCCCTGGAGAAGGAACCCATTTGCCGTTGATCGCAGTCTTTTCCCCCTTGGGAATCTCCCAATATGCAGCAAAGCCTCTGAAGTGGTCGACCCTGATAATGTCACATACCTCAAGGGTCTTCTCTATTCGTTTGATCCACCAGGAAAAGCCATCCTTCTCATGCTCTTTCCAGTTGTAGACAGGATTGCCCCAGTGTTGGCCTTCGTCAGAGAATGCATCGGGGGGAACCCCGCTGGAAGCGGTCTGCCTACCTTGCGCGTCCATCTTGAAAAGATGACGGTTTGCCCATGCATCGACGCTGTCCGGCGCAACAAAGATCGGGATGTCCCCGATGATGGATACCCGGTTCTTGTTAGCATACGCCTTGAGCTTTGCGTACTGCTCAAAGAACAGGTACTGCAAGGCTTTGTACCGCTCGATATCCACCGCATATTTCACCCGTGCCTCTGCCAAGGCCTCCTCGTCGCGAAGACGAAGGGGCTCGGGCCAGATGGTGTGCCAGCGAGAATCGTTGTACACTTTGCACAACACCTGGTAGAGGGCATAGTCATCAAGCCACCAGCTGTTCTCTTTGCAGAAAAGCGCATACTGTTTCACAATTGCCAGCTCTGTATCGGCAAGGAATGCATCAGCTGCCTTTACCAGAAGAGGTTCCTTAAACTCCCTGACCTTCCCATAGTCTATGCGATCGAGGGGGAACTCGACTGTGTTGAGTATATCTTCCAAATCGAGGTAGCCGTCATAGGCCAGTACTTTCAGGTCGATGAGCAGTTCATTTCCAGCAAAAGTCGAACGGGCTGCGTAGGGGGAGTCCCCATATCCGGTCGGGCCGAGCGGAAGAATCTGCCAAAGCGTTACTTTGGCGCTCTTAAGCAGGTCGACGAAGGCAAAGGCCTCATCGCCAAAGCTCCCTATTCCATATGCCGAAGGCAGTGATGTCGGGTGCAGCAGCACACCGCATCTTCTTTGAAGGTGTTCCATAGTTGTAACTATACTCTATTGTCGGTGTTTTTGCCTATCGGTCTCCTAGTTTCAATAAATCCTCGCTTGCTTGTTCTAAGTGCGAAAATAGGATATAATGACACTATGAGTTCATTGCAGGATATTGTTCAGTTTTCAGTTGGAGATCACGTCGTTTATCCGTTACAAGGGGTAGGCGTCATCGAACGCGTTGAAGAGCGCATGTTCAGGGGGACAGAGACCCTCTACTATGTCATCTATCTGGACATCTCCGACATGACTGTCATGATTCCAGTAGACAAGTCAGACGAGATGGGTATCAGAGCAATAGTTCCCAAAGAGGAAGCAGAAGCTGCCATCGAGACCATTTCAAGCAAGTACGAGCCTATGCCAGTCGATTGGAAGGTCCGCTACCAGATGAATGTCGACCTGCTCAGGCAGGGATCCATCGCATCCATTGCCAAGGTCGTTCAAGCTCTCTACCACCGAAGCAAGATAAAAGAGCTTCCGGTCCAGGAGCGCAAGCTTTATGACAATGCATTGAGGCTTCTCATTGACGAGACAGCCTACTCCTTGGACAAGGACAAGAAAGAAATAGAGATGCTAGTCTTCTCCCGCTTGGAGAAGTAGCATGGCTTTTCCAGAACACGCAGTCATAGTCACTGCTGCTGGCAGCAGTGACAGGTTCAACAAGCAACGCCATGGGGTCAAGAAAGAGTATCTCAGCATAGATGAGCATACAGTGCTCTACCGAGCGGTAGAGCCTTTTTTACAGGTTCCCAACTTGAGAGCTATCATAGTCACCCATCCCAAGGGAATGGCTGACCAGTGTGCCGTTGCGCTAGAAGAAATATTCGACCAGAATCTCATTCCGGTCATCCTAGTGGAGGGTGGCAAGAACAGGCAGGAGTCTGTGTACAACGCATTGAAAATGCTTGGAACCATGTCTCTTCCCATCGAATATGTTGCAATCCATGATGGTGCGCGCTGTTTCGTCACTGCGGATCTGATCATTCGCACCCTGGCGACAGCTACAGTCTTTGGAGGGGCGGTTCCCGCCCTAAGCCCTACCGACGCCTTGAAGGGCATAGACAGGAATGGGGTAATACAGACTCACATCGAACGGTCTGAGACTGTGGCGGTCCAGACTCCCCAGATATTTCATTTTCCCGAAATCCTCACAGCACACCAGAGTGCCAAAGCAAACGACAAAGGGTATGTGGACGACACCCAGGTGTTTTCCGACTTCGGAATGAGCGTAGGCATCTGTGAAGGAGAGAGAGGTAACCGCAAGATAACCTTCCTGGAAGATATTCCCAATGCAGAAGAGCAGATCGAGAACTACCTGAAAGCCCTTGAAGAGGGAAAAAGGAAAGCACAAGCTGCGATAGCACTTGAACAGGCGATGAGCCAGGTGAAACGGGAGCAGGCAAACACATGAGGATAGGCAGTGGCTGGGACATCCATGCTCTGGTACCAAACAGACCTCTGGTCCTCGGAGGGGTCCATATCCCCCATGACAAAGGAGAGGAGGGCCACAGCGATGGGGATGTGCTTGTCCATGCCATCATCGATGCGATCCTGGGGGCTTTAGCCAAAGGGGACATCGGTTCCCATTTTCCTGATACTGACCCCTCCTATAAAAATGCTGACAG
Organism: Spirochaetales bacterium; assembly: GCA_012838275.1. Lineage (GTDB taxonomy): Bacteria > Spirochaetota > Spirochaetia > Sphaerochaetales > Sphaerochaetaceae > Sphaerochaeta. Next base: position 24,857 of record DUPO01000129.1, on the reverse strand, counting down.
CCAACAGCTCCTCAAGCAGGTAATACAGCAAGAACTACCCCCCTACTCCATCAAAAACCTCGATACCACCATCATTCTCCAAAGGCCTAAACTACGTGAGCATATTGATGCGATACGAAAAAATCTGGCAAACCTCATGAACCTCACGATCGAACAAGTTTCCGTAAAGGCAAAGACCGCCGAAGGGATGCTCAACGAGGTGGGAAGCGGGGATGCCATCATAGCCCAGGCAACGGTCTTACTTACTGTATAGGCCATGCCCAATCACGCCACAGGTATCCTCGCGAAAAGAAGCTCTTCTCCAACCCCTTGCTGAGGTAGCACCTCTTCAAGGACAAGCCCTTGGACGCATGAACAGCCTAGGCTATGCAATGCAACAAGAATCTACTTGGCATGGTGCACTCTTTCCTACAGGGTATAGTGGTATCCATGCAATGAGAGTTGGCCAAACAAGAACTGATGAAAAGGGAGCGATACAAGTAGTATCTCCAAGCTCAAGATCATCGGTTGGTCTCTTGGGCAAAGAAAACCTGTGACCATCTTCCTGATGCTTTTGAAGCTACTGTCACCCAGGTAGTTGCCCTTGATAGCTTGGTAGAGAAGCAGGGCAGGATATAGGGTAGAGTATCAGACAATCCTATACATGATCGTTAAGAAACCGTAGCAATCCCAACCGAAGAAGGCAAATCAGAGTTTGATTCTTATTTTTCCTGCGGTGCGAAGACTCTAATGGTCCCAGATCCTCTATACATGGTGCATATGCACGTATTCACTACTGTTGTTACAGTTTTCTCAATTTAGCAAGAAGTTGTTCATCTTTCTGCTTTGGCATAAGCACTTTTTCACCTGTTTTAAGTTCTTTTTGAATATATTGCTGCACTCTAGGGCGGCAGAATTTCCCTTGGCACGCCCCCATGCCCGCCCTTGCTCTTCGTTTCACAGCATCAATTGAATTAATTGCTATGGAACGGGATAAAGCATCTTCAATTGTCTTTTCACGCACCTGTTCGCACCTGCACACAATCCGTTCAGGATTCCCTTCAGCGAGAGTGATATCTTCTTGTATCTGTGAAAAAGGCTGTAGATCGCTTGGCAGCAGTATCGGATTTCTCTTGAAGTCTGGGATCCTCTTGTTCCCAGAAATAATTCCATCTTCTATGAGCATGGTGCAGATATCTTCTGCAATTGCCGGGGCACTGGTAAACCCTGGGGAATCAATCCCTGCCGCCTGATAAAATCCGGGTGTCTGTGTTCTGCCTATGATAAAATCCTTGCTATCAGAGGTTGCTCTGATTCCTGTAAAATATCTGATAACAGAAGAAAGATTCAGACTAGGAACACTTAGCTTCGCCTGTTCATACATCGATTTCAGCACTTCAAAACTATTTCCCACATCTTCTCTGTCTTGAGTCTCTTGAGCATTGGGACCGATAAGCAGGTTGTTCCAGGTTGTGGGGGAAATGAGCACCCCTTTACCTTTTTCTGTAGGCGTCTGGAAGATAACGGTAGTAAAATCGGTACCGGCTCCCCTTTTGAGCACGAGGTATTCACCCCTTTTGGGGAGAATGGTAAAAGTTTTCTCACCAATCATCGCTGCTACAGCATCACTGTAAAGACCTGCCGCATTCACCACAGCCTGAGTGTAATATACTGCATTCACTGTGGACACTTTCAGGCAGTCCCCTTCTTTTTCGATACCTATAACTTCACTGTTGCATTCTATAGTAACTCCATGAGAAGCGGCAGTTTCAGCAAAGGCAATAGCAGCCTCATAGGGGCTTGCTATTCCAGTTTCATCACAGTAAAGAGCTCCTGTTACTTGTTCATTGACCAAAGGTTCTTTATTCCTTACCTGCTGGGAGGTAAGAATTTTAAGCCCAGTAACTCCATTGGCTTTTCCATTTTCCAAAAGATAGTGAATCTCTGTATCATCACGTTCATTAAACCCAAGTACAAGTGATCCAATCCTCTGAAAGGGAAATCCAAGTTTTTCAGAAAGGGAGTGGTACATCCTGTTGCCCCGTATGGAGTATAAGCCTTTAAGGGTAGTATGCTTTGCGGTATACCCGCCGTGGATAATGCCACTGTTCGCCTTAGTTGCTCCGCAGGAAACATCTTCTGCCTTTTCCAGAACAAGAATCGACTTCTCATAGTGAGAAAGCTGATATGCTAGTGCACTGCCTAGTATACCGGCACCAATAATAATAACTGAATAGTGGTTTTTCATAGTAGATTGAATGTATCACAGCCTAAGGTAATCTACAATAAAATGCTGCCAACAACGTCTTCCCCTCCAGCTATGCTGACACTCTGTTCACCATGAACAAAAAGGCTCATCCAAGAGAAAAGTAACAGGTCTCTTGGGCAAGGAAAACCTGTGACCATCCTCCGACCATCCTCCTGATACTTTTGAAGCTTGGCAGAGGAGCAGGAGTGGATATAGGGTATAGTACCAAACAGAAACCGTATCATTGGAGGAGTTCATATTCCCCATGACAAGAGAGAAGCCGGCTTCTAAAGCTTATAGGACTGTCCCGCATAGTAACGGGGCAGTATCTTTCAAACCTTGTTTATGAAATCAGCCAGTCCCTTGTGATACCCTTCAGGGTCATCCCACATAGCCATATGTCCGGCATCGGGACAGTAGAGATAGGAGCCATTGGGGAACTGTGTCGCCATCCAATCCATATATGCAGGATCCATAATGTAATACTCTGCACCAATAGTGAGTGTTGGAATCCCAATTGAGGGGAGCTCCTTCGACCGGTTGACAACACACTCAGGCCATGACTCCATTGGCTGTCTGAACACATGACGCTCATAGTAGGGGACCAACAGGGAGTCGTACTCTTCAGTGTCATACTTTCCCTCAGCCTCCAGTTCCTTGATCCTTTTTAGGATTGCCCTCTCCATCTGGGGTGCAAGCACTTCATCGGCATACCGCTGGCAGGCAATACAGTCAGCCATCCTGGGTGCATTGGCAAAAGGGGACATCGGCTTCCACTTCCCCGACACCCATCCAGCCTATAAGGATGCCGACAGCCAACAGCTCCTCAGGCAGGTAATACAGCAAGAACTACCGCCCCACTCCATCGAAAACCTGGCAAAACTCATGAACCTAACTATTGAACAGGTCTCCGTCAAGGCAAAGACTGCTGAGGGGATGCTCAACGAAGTAGGTAGCGGCGGTGCTGTCATTGCCCAGGCTACAGTACTTATTACCCAATAAACTCTGTTGACACTCAATCCAATAATACTTTATAGTTTGCACTGCGCCCAGGTGGCGGAACTGGTAGACGCGCTAGGTTCAGGTCCTAGTGGCCGCAAGGTCGTGAAAGTTCGAGTCTTTTTCTGGGCACTTTAAGACAATCGGTAATACGATTGTCTTTTTTTGGATTCTTGGACAAAAAATTCCCGGACTGCAGGTCATGCAATCCGGGAAAGAATGAAATGTTTGCTCTGTTAAGCTTGCACAGCCTTTAGTGCCGCTTCATAGTTAGGATGGTCTGTCACCTCAGGAACATATTCCATATAGGTCAGTTTGTTATTTTTATCCAACAAGAAAACCGAACGGGCGATAAGGCCGACGTTTGGTAAATATGCCCCAAAGGCATGAGCAAATTCACGATCCTTGTAATCACTGACTGTGATGACATTCTCAACTCCAGCAGCTCCGCACCAACGCGCCTGGGCAAACGGGAGGTCCATAGATACGACAATGACCGTGACATCCTTGAATTTGGTGGCTTCTTGGTTGAAGCGCCTTACTTCAGCATCACAGACAGAGGTATCCAGAGACGGGACGGCAAGAATCAGCTTCCTGCCTTTTACTTCACTTAGGTTAAAAGGACTGAGATCGTTTTTTACAGCAGTAAAGTTATCGATCGTATCGCCCAATTTAATTTTCTTTCCAACCAGTTCTACGGGATTCCCGCCAAAAGTCACTTTCATATTTTACCTTCCTTATTATTCATACTACATATATCAAGGGTACAAATAAAATTAGCATTCGGCAAGATGCCGACGGATTGTGTTTTGTAATATTCTAAAAACTCGCATTTGCCAAATCAGCAGCCACGGATACGTGGCGCTAAAGCCCTATGCCACCCTCTGGATCCCAAGAATTCACTTTTGGTTTTCATTTTTGCAATACTCAGCAATTATTCACTTTTTTACACACCTCGGTATATTGCAATTACCAATCATATTTGGTATTACTGTCTAAGTGTTAGCTTTGGCTAATATATAAATATAAATAGGTGGTACAACACTATGGCAATATCAAGAGCCCCTGTCCTCAAACGATGTAATTATCTCGGAATAAATCCCTTGGTACTTGGATATAACACGAAACCAAGTATTCGAAGGGCAAAACCCACACGTCGCCGCAAGCAAAGCGAATATGCGCGACAACTTATAGAAAAGCAAAAACTCCGCTTTATTTATGGAGTGCTGGAAAAGCAATTCAAACTGATCTACGATCGGGCTGAAAGGGCAAGTGGAAATACAGGTGAGAACCTGATCAGACTTCTTGAACTGCGTTTTGATAACGTAGTCTTCCGTTTGGGACTCTCTTCCACACGCAAGGAAAGCCGCCAAAGGATCAATCATGGTCATCTTGTCCTGAATGGAAGAAAGGTCGACATCCCTTCTGTAACGTTGAAAGTCGGTGATGTAATCACTGTCACTGACAAGGCCAAACAAGCCCTCCTCCTACGCAAGCTCTCCCAGAACAGGAAAATACCAAACTGGCTCCAGTTTGATGAGGAAAAATTTGAGGCTAAGGTCATTTCCCTGCCGTTGAGAAGTGATATTGATTATGACGTCACGGAATCTGCAGTGATCGAGCTTTACTCAAAATGATGCATGGTTTCTTGATTTACTCACTTTTCCCTGCCTGCTCCTCAAAAGCATAGGATATGCAAAGGGTTATAATCGAACTCCTCTCCATTGCCGGAGGGTTCGTTATGATCCTATCGGCATAACACTACATTTGCAGAAAGCACTGGAGCCACCAACCAAGGGTATGGGTGATCGGCTCTATTACCTCTCAAAAACAGCTCTAAAGACCATAGCTGCAGTAAATATTTTAGGTATTGGGCCGGTTGGATATGTATGGAGCTCAAACGCGCATCTATTCGAACATATCTAAAACCAAACTCCCCCCCCTATGGCAGTCGCCCACCGCCATAGGGACGATCGGCGACCACCAGATTTGGATTTGGTTCCTCAAAGCTCAAGCCTGTCCCTGACTACCCAGGATGAGATATCTTCCAACACCTCAGGATCAATAGTTATCTCAATGCTCGCATACTCTTCGGGGGAACCGGTTGTTGCCGGTTGGAACAAATGGTTCAAGTTTTCATATACCTTCGTCGTGTAGCGTGTATTGCCACCTGCACGCAATGCCTTTTCGATCGCAGGCACATTGAGAGAGGCCGATACCTGCGTATCCTTTGTTCCGTTTAGCACCAGCACAGGTATATCCAGATCCTGCAGGTAGACTGAGGGATCAAGAGTAAGGAATGTCATGTACCAAGGGGAAAACAGTGCCGTCAGCTGGGCCTCAGCCTGGCTTGCAGTCATGCCTAAGGGCAATAACATCCCAATGATGGCCTCCTTACGCTCATCAAGGGTCAAACTCTCATCCAGGACAGTATTGTATATAGCCTGATTGGTGCTTCCTACTTGAGCAATAACGGGTTCGGGGACTTGTTGGGACCTGAGGATTGCCGCACTCTGATCCTCAAGAACCGTCATGCCGTCGACTCCAGTCCCGGCCATAAGGACCAGGAAATCCACATCGCTATTCCTTTGGGCGACAATTGGGCCGATAATGCCACCTTCGCTGTGTCCGATTATTCCGACGTTGTCACTATCCACAAAGGGCAAGGTCAAAAGATACCTTACCGCCGATTCCGCATCATCTGCAAAATCCAAGGTGGTGGAAGCGCTTGCATCACCTTGGGACTCGGCAAACCCACGGTCATCATATCTCAAGACAACGACCCCTGATCGGGTAAGGGCATCGGCCAATACGAGGAAAGGCCTATGACCCATCAGTTCCTCATCACGGTTTTGCGATCCGGAACCACTGACCAGGACCACGGCAGGGAACGGCCCCTCACCTATCGGCCTTGTTATGGTCCCGGCAAGATGAAAGCCTTCGGGTGATTGGGTGAAGGCGATATCTTCAGATATGTACGGGTACGGCTTTTGCGGATCCTGGATCCGGGAATTATCCTTCTGATCGCTCAAACGGAGCACAAGGGGTAGGCTCTGACCCATCTGGTCAAAGGTTCCCACTATCTGCCCCGTCTCAGGATCATAGGTCCCGTCAAAGGATGCCTGTAACTGTTCAATCCCTATGGACAGGAGCTTCTGCTCCACTTGTACCGAGGACACTGCAAAATCCCTGACTCCTTGCGTAGGTATCTGCAACAGGGCTTCATAGAGAGTTTGACCCGACCCGGTTATGGTGAACCCTATGACAAGGGAACTTGTCGGGCTCACTGCCAGCTCACCTTCCCAGTAGCCAGTAAAATCGATAACCTCCGTCTCTTCTGGTAAGACGGGCTCTTCAGCCCGCATACCCGCACATCCGGCTAACAGGACGACAAGCAAGCCGAGCAATACAATCTTAGACATTTTCATGACAGTTCTCCAAATACAGTATTTTTTTAACGCTTCCCATTTCCAAGTCCAACAAACCGACGCCCATAAGCCCCAGTCTTCAGACGCAACGTAGTGAAAAAGGCCTCCGTTCGAACAATAGTACACCCAAAAGTCAGGTTCGATACACATTAAAGGTCGGAATCAAATATTCCTGCATCATCGTCGCACTTTGACCCTATCTATTCCTGCCCATCTTGTAAGAATGAGAATTATTGATAAGAGATCAGTAATTTACACAATATTTATTGTAGCCAAGCAGATGGATCCCTGCCTGGAAGCTCCCCATACAAGAGTTGAGACACTTGCTCTACCAAGCCCGTAAGGGAGGGAATCCAGATGAAACGTATATCGGGAATCATTACTTGGACATTACTTACCATAGCAAAGCTTCCCAGTCTGCATCTGGCTCCGATACTCAAGGCAAACACCTCCTCCCAGTACTTGCATACGGGAGTCGGTTTGTTCCTGCGCTACAACCTTCCGATAAGATCCTTGGCTGTAAAGGGCCCTGGCTGGGCAAGCAAGTCAGTTGCAGCGGGGACAGTGTCCCACACGTTCCACAACAGGACTCCACGCACCCGTTTGTCCTCCAGGTAGTAGATCACACCTTTCTTGTACGCTTCCTTCCAGTCAGCTACGGTTTCCATCTTACTGCTTAGCTCTCCCACCGCCTCATACCCTAAATCAAAGAGGTCGGAATAGAACATAGGCACATCGGTGTAGGATTCATTCGCACCTGCCATGTTGCGACCAGCCAGCTTGCCCATTCGGACAGCATTGTCCTCATGTTCCAAGCGCACATGTTTTTTAAGGGTTGCATGATAGAAGTTGGCGACATCACCGGAGGCATAGATACCCGCTTCTGAAGTCTCTAAATGTTCATCGACAACAATGCCGTTATCCACCTTCAATCCGGCTTGCTGTGCCAGAGCGATATTCGGACGAATCCCGATCCCTGCGACAACACCGTCCACCTCAAACATCCTGCCAGCCTTCGTATGGACAGAGAACCGATCCCTGTTTTGTCCCAGACTGGCTACGGTATCATTGGATACGACATCCACACCCTGTTGCCGATAGTACTCGCTGATGTGATGGGAGAGGTCCTCAGGGTAAACTTTTGCCCCAATGTCAGCTTCAGGAAAAACCATGGTGACTTTCTTGCCGTCCATCGTCAAAGCCGCAGCGATCTCAGAGCCGATGAAGCCTCCGCCAATGACAAGAAACGACTCTCCTCTCTCACTCATCGCCTTCAGACGTTTATAATCCTGCAGATTGCGGTAATATATGATCCTATCGTTGCCAAAAGGCAGATTGATAGGAGATCCTCCTGTCGCAAGTAGCAAGGAGTCATACGTATATCCATTTCCTTTTTCATCATGGACTGTCTTGTTTCGGGCATTGAGACTGACAACATTGCATCCCAGGATCAACTCTGCGCCAAGGTCCTCCGTATTGCACCAGACCTTCTCCATTGATTTTCCTTTCCACAAGCCCTTGGAAAGATTCGGCCTGACATAAGGAGGGTCCGTCTCCAAACTTATCATGCCAACAGACCCTGTCTTGTCCAGCTCACGAATACCACGGACGGCTGCATCCCCAGCCATGCCTCCACCTATTATCAAATACTTATAGTGTTTCATTGCCAGCTCCTTTTTATTGGTTTAGCCTAATACCACAACGTGCTGATCATTACCCTCTCTAGTAAAACCAACTCCTATTGCCAGAATTGCGGCTCACCCTTTGGTGACCGGGTGGTCGGGCAGATAAGAGCCGGGAGGGGTATGAAAACTGATAGCCAGGCGATTCCATGAGTTGATGGCGATTACGGCCAAGGTCAGGTCCACCAGCTCCCTCTTTGAAAAACACTCCATGTCCCCTTCCAAAACCCAGTGCTCACCGATCCTGGTCACAGATTCGGTCCATGCGAGCGCCGCCCGTTCACGCTCACTGTAGAAAGGGGTCTCTCTCCAGGCGCTCAAGCCATAGAGGCGCTGTTCGCTCTCCCCCTGACTCCGGGCATCCTTTGTGTGCATATCAATACAGAATGCACAACCATTTATCTGGGAAGCCCGTAATTTGACCAGTTCCAGAAGTTTCGGTTCCAAGCCTGAACCCTTGATGTACTTCTCCAGGTCGCCCAGGATTGCAATCCCTTCCGGGGCAATCTCGCCATACTTGATACGGTTTGTACTATTATGCATGTCTTTCATCATTCATCTCCTTATTGCATTACGGTAGCAAAGGGATAGTCTGAAATATCTTCCCTTATCCAGATGGCAGCAGTAGAGAGCAAGGTCGGGACCATATCCTTGAGAGACTCTCCTGAACCCGAGCTGTAGTCGGATAGGAGTTCCGACACGGGAACGGCGAGATGGGCGAATTGCCACAATTGGGAATCCAATACCTCTCCATCAAAAAGTATGAGGTCAATATCTATAGTGCGGGGGGCATTCTTGTCCTCTGTACGCACCCTTCCCATACGAGCCTCCAAGGGTCGGATCAGATTCTCCTTGAGGCCCTCAGCATCCAAAGGGCTCAGAGCCAACAGAGCGGCATTAAGAAAGTTGGGTCCGTCAGATCCTATGGCCCGGGATTCCCAGACTGAGGATGTTTGCAGAACGGTCAACTCTTCTTGCAGCAGGTTGACGGCTCGAGGGAGGTTGCTCTCCGCTTCAATGTTCGAGCCTAGGAGCAAGCAGATGAGGTATGGAGGCCGGCTCATGTCAAATCCTCCCTAAAGCGCTCGATCTCAACACCCACGGAACTTGAAAATCGTACAGCCCCCGGCTTTTCAAGCTTGATGCGGACCTTATCTACCCCCAGATCCTCAAGGCAGATCCTTGCAAGGTCCGTAGCCAAGGCTTCCACCGTATAACGCTTGGCTGTCTCGACATGGTGCAACAGCCTTTTAGCAATTGTCCGGTAATTCACGCTGTCATGGATATCATCACTCAGGCCGGCAGCATGCAGGTCGGCAAACAGGGTGACATCGATAGATATCTCTTGCAGGGTGTTCCGCTCCCAATCATTGATACCAATAATTCCACGACCAAGTAGGTTCTTAATGAAGATCTGATCCATTTTCCCTCCCTTCTAGAGCAGGTGCCGGCCGCCATCGATATAGAGGATTTCACCAGTTATATAGGCCGGTCCCGTTAGCAGGAACAGTACCGTCTGGTCGACTTCCTCCAAACTTGCCCAGCGTCCCGCGGGCACCTTATCCAAGATATGCCCATCCACCGTTCCATCGGTCGGCGGAAGGACTGCTCCAAGCGCCAAACCGTTCACGGTGATCTGCGGAGCTAACGCCGCCGCCAGGGCACCTGTCAATGATGCCAGTGCAGACTTGCTGATGCTGTATGGCAGATGCCCTGCATCAGCCCGTGATATCCGCCAGTCCAGCAAGTTTATTATCCGTCCCTCCTCACCAGGAGGCAGTGCCTGGGCAAAGGCCTGGCTGAGCAGGAACGGAGCGGTAAGATTTATCATCAGGTGTCGGTTCCAATCCTCCAGACCAGTGCTTTTCCAGTCCAGCTTTTCAAAAACCGAGGCGTTGTTGATGAGGCCCACCAGCATGCCCCGTTTTAGGATACGGGGAACCAGTGACTTGAGCTCCTCAGCTTGAGTGAGATCAGCTTGCAAGAGAAGGGTTTTCCTTCCAAGCGCTCGAATCTCTCGACAGAGTGTCTCCGACTCTGTTTCGGACTTCCAGTAATGGAGTGCGACATCGAATCCCGCACGAGCAACAGCGAGAGCAATCGAGCGACCTATCCGCAGAGCCCCGCCGGTGATCAGGACGTATCTGTCCCTAGTCATGGCGCTGTAACCCGCAGGAAGCAAAGAACTCCGATCGCAGTGTCGGATCTTCGCTGTATTTGCCCCTCCAAACAGTGGTCCTTGTCATCGGTGTTATCTCTCGAACGCCCCGCATCTCCATACAGAGATGATGCGCTTCAATATAGATGGCAATTCCATCAGGGTGGATCATCGCATCCAACAGGTCTGCAATCTCCTGACCGATTCTCTCCTGCACAGCGAACCGTCTGGAGAACAGCCGCACTAGTCGGGTAAGTTTGGAGATCCCAATAATATTCTTGTCGGCGATGTACCCTATATACACTCTGCCGTAAAATGGAAGGACATGGTGTTCGCACAGGGCATGAAAAGGGATAGGTCCTTGAATTATCTGACTCAGCGCGCACCCCGCCTCGTCATGGCACTCCGTATCAAAAGCTTTCACCAGCTTGGGATCGCCATCATAGCCGTCTGTACTATCAAATAGCGCCCTGATGAACCGTTTGGGGGTATCCTCTGTACCGGAGGTATTCAAATCCAGGCCGAAGGCAGTGAATATCTCTGCAGCATACCCCTCAAATTTAGCAAACTGTTGCTCTGAAATATTTCGATCTTTAAGTTTCATCTCCCTGTTGTATGAGAAGACATCCGGATCGTCATCGTCACTTCGGATCTCTTTCGAAGAGGCTCCCCTGGCAAGGGAAGAGGCTTGAATTGAACCGCTGCCCTTTGTCTGTCCAATCCCTTGGCTGATGAGCTCTACTGTGTTCGTGGTATCTTTTTCAAGCATGGCTTCCTCCCCATATAATATGTACATATGCGCATATATGTATATGTTCATGTATAATAAGCTTCCCCTATGCTGTCAATAGATACCGGGCTCAATTAAGCGATTCTCTTTTTTGACAAGATTCTACTTGGCTGCCGAAGTGATAGAGAAACCAACATCGAGGAGGCCGTCCACCCAGCGTTTCCTCCTGAACATCCAGCACCCATAAGTCGAACCGTGAGGTGCATGCCAAAGCCATCAGTTTCCAATGCAGATCCGTTCTTGTGACATTTTCCTTGCATTGTTTAAAAATCAGTCCATCTTTTCTCTATGATATATGATAGAGTATTAGAAGAACTATCATTGGTAAGGGAGGAAATCCATGAAAGATATAAAATACAAACCTTTAGGCAGGTCAGGAATACAAGTCTCTGAACTCTGTTTTGGAACCATGTCCTTTGGAGGCAGGGCCGATAAGACCACATCAAAGGAGATGTACCGGGCATGTCGTGAGAGGGGGATAAACTTCTTCGACTGTGCCAACGTCTACCAAAAGGGTGTTGCCGAGGAGTACTTGGGTGAATTCATACGTGATGAGCGCCACGATGTGGTCATCACAACCAAGGGGGGCTCGCCGATGTCCACAGCTGCCAATGGCAGCGGATGTGGACGTAAGCATCTTGTACAATCCTTACATGACAGTCTCAAAAGATTGCAGACCGACTATGTCGACCTCTATTTCATCCATCGCTATGATCCTTTCACTCCCATGGAGGAGGTCTTGAGGACACTTGATGACTTTGTCTCCCAAGGAAAGGTCCTCTCTGTAGGGGTCAGCAACTACGCCGCTTGGCAAATCGCCAAAATGCTTGGATTGGGGGGTGTGCACAACCTCACCTCACTGCACTGTATCCAACCCATGTACAATATTGCAAAACGGCAGGCGGAGGTGGAACTGCTTCCCCTTGCAAAAGAAGAGAACCTAGGGGTCATCAGCTACAGCCCTCTGGGTGGGGGACTGCTGACAGGCCGTTATGTCGAAGGCTCAAAACCTTTTGGGCGTCTTGTTGAAAACAAGCGGTACCAACTGCGCTATGGCGGTGAGTTCTACAAAAAACTGGCAACGGACTTTACCCAGCTCGCAAAACAGAGGGGCGTATCACCTGTCAGCCTGGCCGTTGCCTGGGTAGCTTCCAACCCAGCGATAACCGCTCCCATCATCGGGGCGGCTGATGTGAATCAGCTGCGCGACTCACTTGCCTCCCTTGAGGTAAAGGTCGACGCTCGTCTCAAGGAAGAGATCGATGGCATCAGCCCCTTACCTCCACCGGCAACAGACAGGAGTGAGGAAAATGCCTCACGATACAATACATGAGAAAGGGATGGGTGTATCTGAAACTGCCACGCCATGCCATTTCAGATACTTTTCAGACAATCTTTTTTTTACATTCACCTAATCATGCTTTATACTGATGGGAACAAAGGGGAAGAACAGTGAAAATCCAAAAACAACAAGCAATGCGTAATGTCCTATACTCTCTTGCTCCGCTATGCCTTGCAGCCATTTATTTCTTTGGCTGGCGCTTCATCGCTGTATTTGTAGTGGTAGGAGTGACAGGGCTGTTATGCGAATGGTTCATGTCCAAACGGTATGGGTTCAAGATTACCGAATCCCTGTTCGTATCGTGCACCCTTTTTGCCCTCTCCCTGCCGCCTACCATACCCTTATGGATAGCTGCTTTGGGAATCGCCTTCGGTATCATTTTCGGAAAGATGATATTCGGAGGATTCGGACGGAACATCTTCAACCCTGCCATAACAGCGCGAGCCTTCATCTATATCAGCTTCGGAGTCCCGATGACCACAAGGTTCATCGGCAACGCCACGAGCATCAACTGGTTCCCAGCCGGCTTCGGGACATGGCTTACCCAAGCGGATAGCGTATCGGCAGCCACTCCGCTCTTGACCAAGGATGTTCCGCTTCTGGATATGCTTTTCGGGTTTACCAGCGGTTCGTTCGGTGAGACCAGTGCCATCCTCATCCTTCTCGGCGGCTTGTTCATCATCTACAAGAAAGCTGCCAACTGGAAAATAGTCGTATCTTCTATAGGATCATTCCTGCTCCTACAGACGCTCTTCTGGGCTACGGGATTGCAGATTGCAACAGAAAGCGGCCTTCAGGCTGTCGCCACCCCGCTCGCTGCCCTCTTGGGAGGAGGCTTCCTCTTTGCAGCGTTCTTCATGATCACCGACCCGGTCTCCGCATCCCAGTCGACTGATGCTGGCCGTTGGATATACGGAGCGATGTTCGGCATCCTCACCGTCCTTATCCGGACCTTCTCGACATGGGTAGAGGGAATCACGTTCGCCATACTCTTGGCCAACATGTTTGCTCCCCTGCTTGATACGTTGCTCAAGAACGCCAAAGCCAAGAAAAAACTCAAGGCAGCGGCAAAGGCGGGTGTGGCATGATAAAACAAGCGACCTTCTATAAGAAACGCATCTACCCCCTTCTATTCATGTTCCTGGTGACGGTGATCTGCATCCTTATCACTTCCGGGCTCTTCCTCAGCACCCAAGAGAGGGCAACAGCGAATGAACTCTCCTTTACCCGAAGGGCCATTCTCGACGCCGGCGGATTGGAATACACCCCCACCACAGAAGGCATAGAAAAAACTTACAAGGAAAAGGTTCAGGTGGAGGATGGCGGCACCTACTACACCGCAGAGACCGCTGAAGGAAAGCGTTATATCCTTCCCATGCAAGGTCCCGGCCTTTGGGGAACCATTGCCATCATGGTAGGGCTCGAGGAAGATCTCACGACTTTTTCCGGGCTCGCCATAGTCAGCCAGAACGAAACACCCGGTTTGGGGGGACGTATCGAGGAACCTTGGTTCACCCAACAGTTCCAAGGGAAAAAATCACCGTTCACCTTGGTGAATGAGGGTACCGCCGATGCCCCCAATGAGGTCGATGCCATAACAGGGGCAACCCGCACCTCAGAGTATTTCAGGAACCTGACCAACCGAGCTTCAACCGACGCCAAGCGCATTATCAGAGGAGAGTAACATGGCCAAGAGCAAATTACGTAAAACCTTTCTAGAGCCTTTGGGCAAAAACAATCCCGTCTTTGTCCAGATCTTGGGTATCTGTTCCACCCTTGCGGTAACAAACAAACTGCAGAACACCATGGTAATGGTCTTGGGTGTTATGTTCACCACAGCCCTGTCGAGTTGGACCATATCACTTTTACGCAACCATATCCCTTCACGCATCCGTATGATGGTCGAAACCATGGTCATCGCCACATTCGTCATCATTGTCGATATAGTGCTGAAGGCTTTCTACCCTGAGATGTGGAAACAGCTCGGACCTTATGTCGGCCTGATCATAACCAACTGTATCATCATGGGAAGAATTGAGGCTTTTGCACTCCAGAACAAACCGTTCCTCTCACTTGTCGACGGCTTGGCATCCGGACTTGGATATGCATATGTGCTGTTGGCAATCGCATTCTTCAGGGAGTTGCTGGGGACAGGCAGCCTCTGGGGATACCAGATCTTGGGATCGTGGTGGACTAACTGGTCCATCATGATAATGCCTCCCGGAGGATTTTTCGTCTTGGCGATTTTCATCTGGGTCATTCGAGAAACCATCATGAAGGAGGAAAAAGCATGAACGGATCAATAACACCCCTCGCAATATTCTTTGCTTCGATCTTCACTGGGAACATCCTGCTTACCAACTATCTTGGCATGTGCTCTTTCCTCTCGGTCTCCAAGGAACTCAAGACCTCAACGGGCTTGGGTGTGGCGGTCATCTTTGTGATGGCCACCACCACTCCCCTTAACTGGCTTGTCTACCAGCACCTGCTCATACCTTTCGGGTTGGAATACCTACGGTTCATTGTCTTCATCATTGTCATAGCCGCCTTTGTGCAGCTGACTGAAATGACCATCGAACGCTATAGCGAACCTCTTTACCAATCCTTGGGAATCTTCCTGCCCCTCATTACGGTAAACTGCGCAATTCTTGGAGTCAGCCTTTTCATGGTCATCCGTGAGTACTCTTTCTTCACCTCCTTCCTCTTCGGACTGGGAAGCGGCATCGGTTGGTTCATCGCCATCATTGCAATGGCAGGCATCCGACAGAAGCTTAGAACCGCCAAAATTCCCCCAGGACTCGAAGGGCCTGGAATAACTCTGATTATTGCTGGATTCATGGCCATGGCCTTCATGGGTTTCTCTGGCATGATAGCCCTATCCTAAGGAGCCCATGATGATAACATCACTACTGGTAAGCATCGGCATCATAAGTCTCATATCTGTATTCCTAGCCATACTCATGGTTATCGCTGATGCGACAATAGGCAACTATGGAATAGTAAAGATATCTGTCAACGACAAAACGAAGGAGTTTGAAGTGGAGGGGGGCCAATCCCTTCTCAGGGCTCTCAACCAGGAGGGTGTCTTCATCCCCTCTGCCTGTGGCGGGCGAGGCTCATGCGGGTTGTGCAAGGTGCAGGTCATAGAGGGAGCTGGAGAGTATCTGCCTACAGAGCTCCCTTGGATTTCAGAAGAAGAGAAAAAACAGAATATCAGGCTCTCCTGTCAGGTCAAGGCGAAGACCGACATGGCCATTGTCATTCCAGAGGAACTCTTTTACGTCAAGGAGTACTCTACTGTGGTTGAAAGCATAAAAGACCTCACCCATGACATCAAGGAAGTGAGGCTGTTGTTGAAGGACCCTCCATCCATAACAACCAAGGCAGGACAGTACATTCAGTTTGAAGTCCCGGAATATGGAGATTTGGACGAAAGTGTCTACCGGGCCTACTCGATGGCTTCCCCCCCCGGAGACAGCACCCATGTGGAGCTGGAGATCCGACTGGTTCCCAACGGCATCTGTACGACGTATGTCCATGAGGTGCTCAAAGAAGGGGACCCTGTAACCATTAACGGCCCCTATGGGGACTTCTTCCTCAGAGAGACGGAGAACAACATCATCTTCATAGCAGGAGGATCGGGGATGGCCCCCATCAAGAGCATACTGCTGGATATGGAGCAGAGAGGCATCCAACGCAAGGCGACATACTTCTTTGGAGCACGCTCCAAACGGGACCTCTTCCTTTTGGACAAGATGCGCGAGCTGGAGGAAAAAATGCCCAACTTCAAGTTTGTCCCGGCTCTGAGCGAACCCTTGGAGGAGGATAACTGGGAGGGAGAGGTTGGCCTCATAACAGACGTGGTACGCAGGATGGTCGAGGAAGCACCATCAAGCGAAGCCTACCTCTGTGGAAGCCCTGGCATGATCGATGCCTGTATTAAAGTTCTTCATGAACTGAAAGTCCCCGAAGAGAATATCTTCTACGACAAATTCTGATGAGCGTAAGGAGCATGTATGAAACAGACCCCAGAATTTGATAGGATACAACAGCAAATGCAACCGGGAATCATAGCCCTAGACGGGTTTCTTGGTGACGACAAGCGCAAGCTGATAGATATCATTGCAAGTGACAACACAATAGTGCGCAAGCACAACAGGACTCATGAGGATATTGCAGCGAAGATGATCCATTTCAAAGAGTGTGGACTTGCAGGCTTGGGAGAGTTCATCACTTTGGATGAACACTTCGAAGTCAAGGTCGAATCTGTACGAGGGTTGCTGCCCTCCCCCTTTGGAGGCCCGGGCATGTACGGGAAGATAAACACGACGGTGGTGAACAAGACACTGGGGCGCCAAGTGGTCTATACCGACCTGCACATCCACTTCATTGCAGACCATGGCTTCTATGAAGGCAAAGGCTCCCCCTTCAGGCTGGAGCCATTGGATCTGATAGAGATTCTCGAGGTGCCTGAAGCAGAGGAGTGAGACAAATCCTACTGCTTGCCAGGCCCCTCTTTCGGTAGCCAGACCAACACCGCAAGCAAACCGCAGAGTGCTGAAACCACAAGTATCCCCATCCCCACTCCGAACAGGGTCGAGAACAACCCAAGCAACAGTGCAATCCCTGCAGCGACCAGGGACTCTGCCTGCGACTCCACCGATAAGGCGGAAGCGAGCGAGTCCTGCTTCATGCGCTCGCTCACATAGGTGATGCCCATGGGCTTTCTCAGGTTTTCCAATACATAGATGCCCAGATAGAGCACAACAGCCAGGCTGACCCATGTAAGATGGAGGAAGAGGCCGCTAAACAGCCCTAGCGCTATACCCACCAGCATGGTCAGGTTCAACGGCGTTGCAAGCTCGCCGAAGCGTCGGGCAAACGCTCCCGAACGACTCGAGACAAATGCTGTAGCCCCATAGAGCAGGGCGTAGACAAGTCCGACCATTAGGGCGGTTCTGCTCTCTTCCTCGAAGCTCAGCAGCACAGGAAGGCTCAAGGCTAGGGTCTTCAGTATTGGCTGCAGATAATCCTTGCATGCCTTGTAGTACCCGCTGTAGAGGGACTGATTGGCAATGGTCCTCATCAGCCTGGGGTCTTTGATGCTTGCCACCAAGGAACGGAGGACAGTCATGAAAATCTCAGAGACCTTGCGCTCGTCGGTATGATGCGGGCCGTCAAGATATTTCGGATAGGAAAGGATCAGGAAGAGGTTCAAGGTGTAAGGTATGGTTGTAAACAGGAACACCGACTTGTACGACCCCTGCCAGAAGACAAGGACAGCGGCGACAAGGGCTGAGAGCGCTGATCCCCATTGGGACCATGCACGCGTATGCCCGTAGTAGTAGGTACGCTGGGAGTCCCACCCTTTTGAGTGCAGGTAGTCAAAGATCATGGCCTTATGGGTCCCGGTACGAAAGGCATCCCCAAAGGCAAAGGCGATCATGGCAAAGAACAGCAAGAAATATGAGGAGACCGCGTAGAAGATAAGGAAGGAAACAATGTAGGAGAGCAGGGAGAAGACCATGGTGAGGCGACGCCCTACAGTATCGGCCAGCAAGCCTGAAGGGATTTCCATGATGTTGATGCTGATCTCCCTAGCGGCATAGAGTGTCCCTATCTCAAGATAGGAGAGCCCCTTGCCGAGCAGGATCAGCAATAGGAAAGGTTCAAAAAACCTCAAGTTTTTCAAAAATCCATACATGCAGAACTTGAAGTACTGCAAATCCTTCTCGAATATCTGTCCGACTTCCTTGTGTTTCATGAAAAAGGCCCCCTAGACTATTAGAGAACATGATAATCCTTCTAGGAGACCTTGTCAGCAGAAACCTTACAGTGAAGGTTCCCGATATCCGGGAGCACCTGTGGAGTTGCGTGCGATGAGCTTGCATCGGTACTCCACCCTGGTGACTGCATCGGGATCCGCAACCATGGATGATTTTTTTGCAATCTTGTCTGAAATGAGCCGAATGGCACTTTTGCCAACTTGGATAATGGAATGCTCCACTGTGGTAAGACTCACCCCATAAAAGGAAGACGGGTAGATATTATCAAACCCACACACGCTGTAATCCTCAGGAATACGGAAACCGGCATCTCCAATGGCATCGATGACCCCGTAGCCCACCATATCGTTGATAGCAACGATGGCGGTGACTTCGGGAGTCTCCCGCATGCACTTCTGGGCAAGTTCATACCCGGTCCTATGCTCGATGTCCACAGTGTTGAGCTCTGTTGATGAGGGTATGTCTGCAGTATAGAGGGAGAGACGGCAGGAACCGCCTGCCCTTTTGAACTCTGCCTTGAGCCCTTCATACCTGCGCACCCTCGCACTGTGTTCGGAGTTAAGGCTAGTGGAGACATAGGCTACTTTCCGGTGCCCCAAATCCAAAAGATGCTTGCCTACTAGGGAGCCTGCGTTGTAGTTGTTGACATCAACCGTATCAAGGCCAGACTCATTCTGTTTGTCCCCAACTGCAACCACAGGGAGTGTCTCATTCAGCTTTCGTGCCATTTCAGGTTGTTGGGGAATCATTGCGAAGACCACTCCGGCTATCATAGGATCTCGGGCAAATTCACAAACTTTCCTCTCTCTCTCAGTATCCCAATAGGTGGTAAACAACATGGTATCTATCCCACGATGGGTCGCCTCCTGCTCCATACCTTGGATAAGCGTGGCAAAATAGGGGTTTATGACCGATGGGCAAATAATGATCAGCATCTTCTTGCTATACTTGTCACTGCGTCTCTCATATCCCAGTTCCCGTGCCAAAGCAAATACCGAATCAACTGTATCTGGAGAAAACCTTGAAAGACTTTTCTTAGCCAATATCATAGAGACACTAGCAGATGAAATACCAGCTGCATCACCGATATCCTTTAGTGTAACTTTCTTTTTTCCCATTCCATTCCCCTTCTCTCTTACGGATTAAACTTAAGCGTTGTTAAGCAAAGTATACAAGATGAAATATCTATACACAAGGAGTATTTTCGTCTAGAAAGGGATAAAATCGAGATAGAATTTGACAATTGGTATTTTGTGCCTTACACTAAGACAAAATCAAGGTAATAATCATGGTTATGATCTGTTTAACAGTGTTAAAATTTCATGGTTGTTAGTTTGAACAATTTGGAGGAAAGAATGAAAAAAGTACTTTTTGCTCTCATGATTCTTGTTTTGGTCCTTTCGCCGATCATGGCCCAAGGCACACAGGAAACCAAAAGTGATGAAGACTACAAACTCACTCTCAAAATGAGTCACGTGTTTGCTCCCAACGAGCAACTCACAAAATCCTTGAACATTGTCGTCGACAATATCAAAAACCGAACCAATGGCGCCATTATAATCCAGCACTATCCTCAGGGACAGCTCGCTGTATACAAGGACGGTGTCGAACAGGTTGCCCGTGGTGCAAATTTCATATCCGTTGAGGACCCTTCCTACCTTGGTGACTATGTCGCCGACTTCAACGCACTGGTAGGGCCCATGCTCTATGACTCCTTTGAAGCGTACGAGTACATGATCAAGACTCCTCTGGTAAAAGGAATGATCAAGGAAGTGGAAGAGAAGCACAACATCAAGGTTCTTGCTCTTGACTACATTTTCGGATTCCGCAACTTCAAGACCAATAAGGTCATCACCAGACCAGAAGACCTCAAGGGCATGAAGATTCGTACCCCCGGCAGCCAGCTCTTCATTGACACCATCAATGCAATGGGCGCAACCGCTACCCCCCTTGCTTTCAGTGAAACCCTCTCTGCAGTCCAGCAGGGTGTTGTTGACGGCTTGGAAGGGACCATGGATGCCTACGGTACCAACGGAAGCTCTGAAGTTGCCAAGAACATGGCCTTCACCAAGCACTTCCTCGGAACTTGTGGTGTATACATCAACAATGACCTGTTCAACAGCATTCCTGAAAAATACCGCACTATCATCCAGGAAGAGTTCACTAAAGGTGCTGAGCACATGAAGAGTGAAATCACCAACAACTATGATGCAACCAAGGCAATGCTCGAAGCTAAGGGAAATAAGTTCAACGAAGTTGACTACCCCGCTTTCGTAGCTGTCGCAGAGCCCGTTTATGCCAACATGAAGGGTGTGACCCCTGGCATCTACAAGACACTGCAGGCCGAACTTGCAAAAATGAAGAAGTAAGTAACGAAGTTCAAGATAGGCCGACCGCTTGCTCCGATCAAACAATTTGGTTGTGCGCAGGAAGGTCGGCCTGTATTATATCCAAAGGAGGTGAAAGTCTATGAAGCAAAATGTTAAAAAGTTTTTCCTAAATTTTGAACTTATCTTTTCTAGCATGTTCCTTATTGTCACAACGACCTTAGTCATGGTCAACGTGATTTTCAGGTATTTCTTAAATTTGGGCATAACTTGGTCAGAAGAGGTTGCAACCGGCTGCTTCGTTTGGAGCGTATTCCTCGGTGCTGCTGCCGGGTACAAACTTCAGATACATGTAGGTGTGGATATGCTCGTCAACATGTGTCCCCCAACCATGAAGAAAATCATTACCATCGTTGTTGATAGCATCCTATTGCTCATCAACGGGTACATTACCTATATAGCGGTCATCTACCTGAGTCTCTCCTACAAGAAACCTACACCTGTGCTGAATATTTCCACAGCATATATCAGCTCTTCCATCCTAGTAGGTTTCGCCCTGATGACTCTGTATTCAATCGTCTTTCTCATTCGGGATTGCAAAGCTCCCAAAGAACTACAAGGAGAGGTATAACCTATGCTGTCATATTTGCCGTCCATTATGGTATTCATTCTCTATTTTTCGAGTATCCCCATTGCATTCGCTCTGTTCGGGTCCTCGCTCTTCTATTTTGCAGTCATAGACACCAGCTCTCCGGTCGACCTTCTCCTTCAGAAGTTTGTGACCAGCACGCAGTCATTCCCACTGCTGGCAATTCCTTTCTTCATTATGGCCGGATCGATCATGAACTACGCAGGCATCAGCCAGAAGCTCATGCTGTTTGCTGATGTGCTTACCGGTCACATGGCTGGAGGTCTTGCCCAGGTCAACGTCCTGTTGAGCATGCTCATGGGGGGCGTTTCCGGATCAGCTAACGCTGACGCGGCGATGCAGAGTAAGATGCTCGTCCCTGAGATGGAGAAACGAGGATACGACAAGGCTTTCTCGACTGCCATCACCGCAGCCTCTTCGGCTGTCACGCCGGTCATACCCCCAGGGATCAACCTGATCATCTATGCCTTGATAGCAAGCGCTTCGGTAGGAAGGATGTTCGCTGCAGGCTATATCCCAGGTCTTATCATGACAATATGTCTGATGGTAGCCGTCGCCATCATCTCCAAAAAGCGTGGCTATCAGCCAAGCCGCGAAAAGAGAGCGGGTCCCAAGGAGATCCTCAAGCAAGGCTTCGACTCCCTTTGGGCTCTGCTTTTCCCCTTCGGAATCATCATGGGTCTTCGAGTCGGAATCTTTACCCCTTCGGAAGCAGGCGCTGTAGCGGTATTCTACTGCATCATCGTCGGCAAATTTATCTACAAGGAGCTTGGGAAGGAACATATCATCCCTGTTTTGAAAGAGACCATCTTGGGAACCAGCTCAGTTGTACTGATCATCGTTTCCGCATCGGTCTTCGGCTACTACCTGAACTGGGAACAGATCCCACAACACCTGACCTCCTTGCTCTTGAACCTTACCCAGAGCAAGTACGTGATGCTGACGATCATCAACGTCCTCTTCCTTGTAATGGGCATGTTCCTTGAAGGTGGAGCGGCTCTGATAATTCTCGCTCCGCTGCTGGTTCCCGTGGTAACCCAACTCGGCGTTGACCCTATCCACTTCGGACTGATCTGTATCGTCAACATCATGATCGGTGGTATCACCCCACCCTTCGGTTCGATGATGTTCACCTGCTGCAGCATCACCGGCTGTAAGTTGCAGGACTTTGTAAGAGAGGCAATTCCTTTCATCATTGCCTTGATTGTTGCACTGATCCTGATAACCTACATCCCTATCATCACCCTTATCTTACCTAACCTGCTGTATGGGGTTGCGTAACAAGATACAAGAAGGAGCTTCTTCACATGAAAGTATATGCACATAGAGGGTACAGCGGAGCATACCCTGAAAATACCATGCTGGCATTCAGAAAGGCCCAGGAGGCAGGCAGTGATGGTATCGAGCTGGATGTACAGCTTACAAAGGATGGGGAGGTTGTTGTCATTCATGACGAAACAGTCGACCGGACCACCGACGGGACTGGCCGCGTATGTGACTTCACCCTTGCAGAACTGCAAAAACTCAATGCTTCAGCCAATTTCAAACATAAGAGTCAGTTTGAGCACATACCAACATTTGAGGAGTACTGTGCTTGGGTGAAAACAACTGAGCAGATCACCAATATCGAGCTGAAGACGAGCATCATCTACTACCATGACCTTGAAAAGAAAACCATTGCGATAATCAAGCGCCATGGTTTGGAGAAGAAGATATTCTTCTCCTCATTCAACCTGCTCTCCATTGCAAATGCAAAGGCCCTGGATGAAAGCATACCTTGTGGTGTCCTGGTGCCTGAAACAGGGCTGGTCAATGCAGGATATTTCTGTGACAAGTTTGGATTTGAATCCTTTCACCCTCACTTCAGCAATGTCACTAAGGAATCCGTTGCAGAATGCAAAAAGTACAACATCAAGACAAACGTCTGGACTGTAAACTCCATGGGTCAGCTTGAACAGTGCTACGAATGGAATTGCGACGGGGTGTTCACCAACTACCCTTCGGTCTGCAAGGAGTGGATCAGGAGTAGGAGCCGGTAGGGAATCCGCACAGGATCAAGTTTTCGAAATCATCTTCAGCAAGAGGCAGAGACTGCAAATCTTTGTCTCTTGCTTTGTTTGGTCCCATCCTCTTTGATCCGGCTAGGATTCCTTCCCTCCTCATCACCTCTACCAATCCCAGTCGGTGAATCGCTCGTCGTTAAGCCTCCAGTACTGTTCGGTGTAGGCAATGTTTATATTGTCCTTTGCATAGTCGAATGCTGACAACCCATCATAGTCGGAGTTCCAGCCACTGGCCCCTGCATCAAGAAGAAGGTCTATGATCATCGGGTCATAGGAAAAGATAGCTGCATAGGTAAGAGGGTCCTTACCATTTTCGTCCTGGGCATTCAAAGAGGAACCCGCATAGATCAGATATTCAATGACCTCGTACGAATTGTCACTCTCCAAAGCGTGCATAAGTGAAGTTCTGCCTTGGATATCACGAGTCTTGAGGTCTGCTCCTGCCTCAACCAGTTGGACAAAAGACTCCACCGGAAGATGATTTTTTGCCGCCAGCATAAGAGGGGTGAACCCTTCATGGGTTCGCTGCTTGGCATCAGCCCCTCTCTCTAGGGCAAAGCTCAGGTCGGTAGAAGAATCTGTATATTCGATCAGGCGCAGCAGTGGTGTATAGCCACCTTCACCCTTGGCGTTAATATCGGCTCCCCAGTTCAGAAGCAGGTCAGCCACATCCTCATTGTTGTAGATAAGGGCATACTCGAGCGGGCCAAGGCCCTCCTCATCGACAGCATTGATATCCGAGCCATCCTGCAAAAGACCGCGAGCAACCGAAGAATAGGCATTTGTCTGGGCAGCAAGGATAAGGGGTGTCCTCAACCCATCCTCAAAAAGTGTTGCCCCACCGAGCACCAGGGCACTGTACACAGCATAGTTGGGATTGTCCGCAACGGCATACATCATTGGCGTCCACCCATAATCATCCACCATGTTGGGATCTTCGCCATTCTCGATCAAAAATCCTATCATTTCCGGATTGCTGGTATTGGACGCTGCAAAGTGAAGCAAGCCACCCCCCTCATGCATTGCAGGATCGTGTTTCGCCCCCAAGGTGAGCAGTTTTGCAGCGACTGCAGGATTACCGTTACTGCTGACGGCGTGCACTAAGGCAGTCCAGTTGTCATCGTCGTATAAAGAGAGGTCCTGCCCCTCATTCACCAAGAGAGTAAGGATATCAGGATTGCTGGTATTGGCCGCTGCATACATCAGGAGGGACAGTCCGCTGAATTCGCTTCTATCATGGTGCGGTCCATATTCCAACAGAGTCTTTACAACCTCTACGGAGGGGTTGTTGCTGAGAGCGTACAGCACGGCAGGCCATCCGTAGGAATCCTTCTCATCGAGAGGGAATCCATACTCGATCAAAGCTCTGATCATCTCTGGATGCGATGAGTTCGAAGCGGCATAAA
>DUPO01000128.1 GCA_012838275.1 Spirochaetales bacterium | reverse complement strand
GATAGATATTTACCCAATCGGTGGCAGGTCAGACAAAGCATAGAAATGCTATATAAAGACTTTGAGATTCTTTTTGACTATATCGAACCGTGTGATAATAATGAGAATTGTTATTCATTGAGGATATATGAATTGCTGTTACGTACCTGTACTGAAATTGAATCAAACATGAAAAATATTCTAATGAAGAACGGGTACCGGAGGAGTGATGATAGAGATTTAAACATGTCTGATTATGCCATTCTAAATAAGAGCCACTTTTTGTCTCAATTTGAAGTTACTATGCCCAATTGGACAGGGAGGTGCAAAGTTGCTCCATTTAAAGCATGGCGCGAAGGCATAGATAGTAAACTTCCTTGGTATGCAGCATATAATCATGTGAAACATAACAGACAGGAAAAGTTCAATGAAGCTACTTTAAAAAATGCTACTTTTGCTTTATGCGGATTGCTAGTTCTATATTCAGCCCAATTTTGCAATGTTAGATTTGCAGATGATGTTATACCGAATATCTACGGTTGGATGAGTCTAGACGATAACTTGTCTGACGCTATCGGAGCACCATTTCGTATTAAGTTTCCAATTTACCCCGATGATGAAAAATATGATTTCAGCTGGAGTGAAATCTGTATGAGTGACAATCCATATAGAAAGATATTCAATGCAGACTGAGAAAAAAGGTGTTAGGGTAAATATTTAGAATATGCTGAGGATAAATGCAATTTAAGGTGAAAAATTCTTATTACCCATTCTTTATCATACTAAAATCGGTAACAACAATTTGGCCATATCAGCTGTTTTCAGGTTGCTGTGCTTTTATACCATGCATTGCTTCTTCTATATTTAGGGGACGAGAAAATTTCATTGCATAATCGTTGGTCTGAGAGCAAGTGGGTCCCAAATGCATAATTACTTTTTTGTTGTGCAAATACGGTAAACCAATGAAAGAAATAAAACCGATAGATATCCAGCAGTATCCAATAATGAAGATGATACTTTCCGAAAGTATCTCGATTCCTGTCCACCCACCAGTCGAACTGTAAGAACCGTTATATAAAATTGTAAGTGCTACCCCCAAAGTAGCAGCAAGTGCAATTAAAGCATTGATGGCATATGTAAATAGCTCCTTGGTAACCAAATTCCATTGGTTGAGATAGCGATCTCTCTTTTCTTCTGCCATTTTGAATACTCCATCAAATAAATAGAACATTCTCCAAACAAATATAATCCCAGATGAGAATAATCCTAAGATACAACACCATAGTAGGTTGGTGGGACCTTTGAAAAAGAAAACTTGGTAGAGAGTCATGGCTCCAACATGAATTATCACAATAATAAACGGTGCTGGCCTCCAGCTTCGCAAAGCTAAAGAGATTATTGCAAGAATTACTAATATACTTGTGAGAGTGACGTAATCAAAAAAGAACGAGGAAACTCTTTCTGGTCTGTATTGGAGTAAGGCAAAATATTTAATAATCGAAAGAATGTTAAATCCAGTTTGAAAGAAGACAACAATATAGGCATTCTGTTTATCAATGTTTTGTAAGTGCTTAAAGTTTACGATTCTTATCAAAATGAATAATAGTAAAAATATTGATAGCTGTATGATAGGAAACAGTACTATTGGATTCGCGATTTGATTCATACTTTGAAAGTACCATGTAAAGAGCATTTCTTAAAGCTTCCAATACAGGAATTTCTCAGTAACCCTGGATTGTCTTTCGTAATTTACTTGGGGTGGGGCTACAGGAATTACCTATCAGTCTTCTTTAGAAAAATTGCAATTCTATCAAGAATTAATGAAAAGTTGCACAATAAAACTATTCCTTCATGTACTCAGCCGATGGTTTCAAATTGTACAGCTACTATCATAATTAAGATTCTTAATAACTTTAAAAATTCTAGGATGGCTTAAATATTAAGTTCAAGACCTTGAAACAGTGTATTCCAGAGGGGTTTTGGCCCTTTTTACCTCAATGGCTTTGTATCAAATGTGAGGTCAAGACATCTCTAGGGTGGACCAAGGTTCTGTTGACCAGACCTATGGAACAGACATTGACCGAGAGCACTTCGTGTGCCCCATTGAGTGCTATGCTGAGAAAATGCTCCTGCATCCGTCCTGCATAGTGGCTTATCAGGGGGTAGATATCCCCAGGTGTTGATATCTGCCGCTTCTTTGCAGGGAGTCTTCTTCTGCCTAATTCCAGTGCAGCACAGATCAGGGTGGTCTTGGCCATGCCAAGGCCTGATATATTGCGCAGATCCTCATGGGCGACAATGGCTTTTTTGTCCATTACCTCAAGCAGTTCCTTAGCGATGGAGTTTACTGGACGTTCCTTGCTGCCACTGCCTATGAGGATAGCCAATAGTTCAAGATCTGAGAGGGATTCTGCCCCTCCTGAAACCATACGCTCTCTGGGGCGGTCATGTACGGCCATGTCTTTGATGCGTTGGTCGCTTGGTGTGTTGATAAGATATTTCATACTAGGTTAAGGAGGGTATGTGCTCCTTTCGCTTGAGGTAATGCCCTTATTTCCCATTTTTTCAGAGCAGGACACCCCTCCTTTTGGAATAGGGTGACAAAGACATCATGAAATGTTGGTATTTTCCTTTTGGGAGACAGTGGCCAAATGCCCTTTAGCAAGGCAGGCCAAATATAAGACTAAAGGATTGGGAGCAGTACACCACTGTTGCTTGCTTGAGAATTCTGATCTCAGACATGTTGTTTTAAGCAACTTTCCCTCTGTATCGCTGTTACAGTGATACGGATCATCGGCCGATGTGAAAGTTTACACGAGATTTCAGCCCTTTTCCTTCTTCAGTGGTCATGAACCCAACAGCACTCCAGACTTCGAAACCTCGGTCACTGTACAAAGGGAAGCGTTGAAGCAACAGGGGTTTTTGTCCCCATGTTGTAATTTTGAGCACGCCACTCCAATCCTTTTCTTACGGGTTTCCTCATTTTTAGTGGAGCGTATCCATCGGATCCACTCCCATCTCGACCTTGTGGTGAGCGAATCCCATTGGTCTGATACCCCTTTCCTTGTGACAGCATCCATAATGTCTGCTGGGACGTCCGGTTCAACCCATTGGCCAGTCTGTTCCATACGTACCGATACGGTTTCACCAATGCCCACCCCAAGTTCCTTGCTGAGCAACGGATGTATCTCTATCCAATGGCTGCCCTTACCATCTGGCTCCAAAGGTTTTTTGAAATCAACCCCATTAATGGTGCCTTGTACCATGACAATACCTCGTGAAGTGAGTTTTTTACTAGAATCTGCAGGTATTTGTAGTATTGTGAAGGGCCCTATCCTTTCCAATGTAGCTTCAAATATGATTGTCATTCTAACCGCCTTTTACCGAAAGAGATGTGCAGTCTGAAAAACAGGTGTCATGTATGTCAGGCAACGCATTCCAACGTTGTTTTTGTGTATGTAGGAGAGTTGGTTGCTGCCTGTTTTATGGTTTTGAATCTCCAGCTCTTTTTTGCAAGATATCACACCCCTTATGTGGTGTGAAGTGTTGATCACTTGCCCCAAAGAAAAAATATTTCATACTGTAGGGGCTTCTTATGCCTGGAGAATCGATCCTGTTTGCCGGTATTTCCTTATGGACTACAAAAATCCAGGTTTTGTCGCCCTCCAGCCTCTGTCCGGCTTGAGCAGAGGGCTCTGCTGTGATACATACTTTAGTATGGATCAGTACAGGATTGGTGAGTTAGCGAAGAAATGCAAGGTAACGGTACGAACCATCCGTTACTACGAATCTCTGGGTCTCCTCAAGACCCAAAGCCGCACAGATGGGGGACAGCGTCTCTACAGTGATGCGGATGTTGTCTACGTCCGGCGCATAACCGAGTTGAAGGAACTCGACTTCTCCCTCCACGAGATAGGGGACATCATCCGCATGGGAAGCGAAGACGCTACAGGAGAGAGGAGGCGCAATGCGCTATTGCGCCAATATCGTATCAAGCTCAGTGAAACCATGGAGAAGCTCTCACAGATGGAGAGTCGGGCAGCGGACCTTTCCTGGCATATCAGACAACTGGAGACTACCGACGATTTCCAGGAGTGCCCTGGTATCGGGTGCACCGATTGCACCTTCAAGGAGCATTGCCTCTTTAGAGAGTAAGCAAGTAATCGCCGATCAGTTTTGCCTGTCTGATAGCTGGGACCTTCAGCTCCAAGGGCAGATGTTGGTTGAAGAACATGCACTCATAGGTAAGGTCACCGTCATACCCGATTTTTCTCAGTGCCTGGAGAGCTCTCTTCCAATCGATGGTTCCGTAAAAGGGGAGGAGGTGTTCATCTCTCTCCCCATGGTTGTCTGCCACATGTGTAGCGATCAAATGGTCTTTCAGTGTCAGGATGTCCTTCCTAATATCATGACCTCTCATATGGGCATGGCCAAAATCATAACAGATGCCCACATGCCTGCTGTTGAACGCCTCTACCAAGGTGCAAAGTTCATTAGCTTCATGTATCTCATCCTTCTCATTGAGATTCTCAAATGCCAGGCTTACTCCCGCTTTTTTGCTTAACTCAACAAACGGCCTGTAGTAGGCAACGTTCTCTTCGATGCTTCCCTTTATGGGATGGACTACTAGGATAGGAATAGCAAGTTCCTTGCAAAAGCCAATTGATCGGGTGAGCAGCTGGTCGAGCTCATCCCCTTGGTCCTTCGCAAGCGCCATCCTGTCACTTGCATAGGGTGCGTGGGCCTGGTTGAAGATCAAGGAGTGTGTCATCTTCAATTTGGAGAGGCGCTCTATATATGGCCGGTACCCCTCTGTTCGCAGAACGCTTTCCGGGTTTAGCATCTCACAGAAGTTCAGGTCGAGGACCCGCATCCCCTCCTTTGCATAGAGGGGAAGCAGATGTATCATCTCGGTTTTTGTGGAATCCCTGTTATAGCTGATGAGGTTGGTACTGGTGGCTATTCTCACTGTTGGGTCATCCTTACATAGTCCTCGAGATACGTGTTTATCTCCTTCTCCAGGCTCTTGCTGGTCTCTAGAGGAGTCCTGTCCTCTACCAGCATCTTCAAGATACCTGTCTGGAACGCGTAATAGACCTGGTAAGCACTGGGTATCCAAACTCCCTGCAGTTCAGGATCGCTCTCTCTCAACTGTCTGATGGCAACTCCATAGAGAGGATTTGCTTCAAGGTGGGTCTGAAACTCCTTCATTGTGTAGGTCTGTGCATTGACTGGGAAATATCCGGTTGCGATATGCCATGCCAGCTGTTGTTCCTTGGAGGTGGCAAACTTGACGAATTGCCAGGCCTGTTCATTGTTGTCGAGACCATTGTCGAGGGCGTAGATGGCGCCTCCACCGACGTTGACACCTCCTGTAGCGTTTTCATCAACCATTGGGAAGTTGGCGACTCCCAGTTCGAACCTGTCGCCAACCAGACGGATGATGGTGCTGAGGTTGCTTGTCGAGCCTACCATCATTGCAACTCTTCCGCTTGCAAAGGCTCCGTTGACGTCACTGGTAAGGTTTTCCAATGAGCCGGTGGCATAGAGGTCTTTCCATTTTGTAAGGAAATTGACCATGGTCCCGTTTTCATGGAACAGTACTTTTGTCGGGATACCGGTATGTCCGTTCTTCTTATCGGTCAGGTAGCTCACCCTGTTCTGATGACCAAGCCAGACAATAAGTTCGTAGGTGGTGGGTACGTTGGCAAAGCCATAGCGTACGACCTTGCCCTTGGCATCGGTTTTTTTCAGTTTGGCAGCCGCCTGGGCAAGCTCGTCCAGGGTCCTTGGTGGTCTGGAGATGCCTGCCTCGTCGAAGGCGCTCTTGTTGTAGTAGAGCATGATCGTTGAGCTGTTGAAGGGCATGGCGATCATCTGGTCCTTGTAGGTAACCGAGAGCCTCGCACTGTCGAGGATTTCCGATAGGTCGAAACCATCCTCTTTGGCGAGCTCTTCCATGCTGATGAGATACTCGTTGTCCCTGATGTCCAGCACCCCGGAGCCATCGAGCTGCACAAGATCAGGGAGACCGTTGTTGGTCCCGCTTTGGAAGATTGCCTTCAGCTTTGTCAGGACATCGCTGGCTTTGCCCTGATAGACTGCCTGGACACGGATATTCTTTTCTTTTCCTACGGTGTCGTTGAACTCCTCGACAATCGCATCTGTGGCTTCTCCGGCAAGTCCGCTGCCGTAGTGCCACCATGTTATGACTTTAGGCTGTTCTTCTGAAGGGGTCTCCTTTTGGCCTTGGGCGAAGAGAGAGAAGGAGAATAGGGTTGTCAGAACCAAGATTACTATAGCTGTCTTTTTCATGATTACCGTCCTGTGAAGCGCGTACTTACGCTCTCTTTAATGTTTTTGTTCAAAAGTATGAAGGCGATAAGAATCGGGGTCATTAGCAAGGTTATTGCTGCAAACTGCGGTCCATAATCCAGGTTTTCAGAAAATCCGAGCATGGTGATGCCTACCTGCACTGTCCTCATGGAAACATTGTTGGTTACTAGGAGGGGCCAGAGGTAGTCATTGAAAATGCTCGTGAACGATTGGAGGGTGAGGGTTATGATCACGCTTTGGCTGATGGGTATCAGCAGCGTCATGAGGAATCGGGCATCTGAGCACCCTTCGATGATGGCTGCCTCGCGATACTCGCGGCTGACCATCCTGAAGTATTGGCGAAGGAGGAACAGATGGACTGGTGCCAGCAAGGAGGTGCTGATAATGCCAAGATAGGTATCGGTGAGTGCGAGTGTGCGTATGGTGATGTAGTTCTCTATCAACAGGGCGTCGCTGGGAAGCAGCATCGTTGCGATGAGGATGACGAACAGGAGGTTTTTTCCCTTGAATGTATAGAAGGCAAACACATAGGCAGAACCGATGCTGATAGCCATCCTTATGATGGTACCCAACGTGGCAGTTATCAGGGAGTTTGCAAGGAAACGTGCGAGGTGTGTCCCTGCGAATGCCCTTGTATAGTTTGTGAGGGTAGGGTCAGCGGGAAAGAGCCTCGCCGGAATAGAGGTGAAGTCGGAAAAGGAGAAGAAGGATGCGCTGATGGCATAGAGGATTGGGAAGACCACTACCAGGGAGAGGATGGTTGCAGCGATGGGTACTAGCTTTTTCACTGGTAATATACCCTCCTCTGCTCGAAACGCAGCAAGAGCAGCATGATAGCAAAAGTAAGGATGAACACTACTGTCGCTATAGCAGATCCCAAGGCATAGTTGCCACTCTTGAACCCTTCAAGATACATCTGGTAGACCAGGGTCTGTGTCGAACGGAACGGGCCCCCTTCAGTAAGCAGGAGGACCGGTGCGCTGATGAGCATCGCATCCTTGATGCTGGTGATCAGGACGAATAGGAGAGTGGGGGCTATCAGGGGAAGTTGCAGGGAGATGAAGAGTTGCCAGGGATTCGCCCCTTCAATGCGAGCCACTTCGATCAGGCTGGTCGGTACATTGCGCAGGGCTGATACCAGCAGGAGAAAATCAAAGCCGATATCAAGCCAGACTCCCGCTATGACAAGCAGCAGCATTGCAGCCTTGGGATCGTTGAACCACTGGATGTCCGCTTTCAAAAGGGAGTTCATGATTCCAATGGATGGGTTGAACATCATCTTGAAAAGCATCATGGAACTGCTCATGGCTACAGCCATAGGCAGGAACATGAATATCTGATTCAACGATGCCAGCTTCCCTTTTCGGTTTGCAAGCATTGCCGCCCCAAGACAGATGATCAGGTTCGTGGGTACGAAATAGAGGGTGAAGCGCAAGGTATTGGAGAGGCTGTCCTGGAATGAACCGCTGCCGAAGAGCCTCGAATAGTTATCAAATCCGACAAAGGAGAGGCGCTTGCCTATGATGGAGAGGTTGTACAGGGAGTTGACTATGGTTCGGAAGAAAGGTCTGTAGGCAAAAAGAAACGCCAGCGTGAGGGCTGGTAACAACAGTATGTAGGGTCTTGCCTTGGCTATCTTGGT
Organism: Spirochaetales bacterium; assembly: GCA_012838275.1. Classification (GTDB taxonomy): domain Bacteria; phylum Spirochaetota; class Spirochaetia; order Sphaerochaetales; family Sphaerochaetaceae; genus Sphaerochaeta. Next base: position 576 of record DUPO01000128.1, on the reverse strand, counting down.
TTTGTCCATTTCTCTTGTATCCTCTGGCGATGATACTTCCTTTTTTGTCAAAATTGCAAGGAAGAATGGGCTTAAATTCTGATTTGACAAAGAAATACCTAACGTATCAGAAATGAACGTCAGCTTTCCTAAGGATAGGGCTGACTAATCCTCATCATATTGTAAGGCTCTCCCATCCTTGTCTTTTGCCTGGGTATCGCTCACAATAAGGTAATACAATTGTAGGGAGATGACCAATGAATCCAATACAGAAACTGGACAACCAACTTTGTTTTGCACTGTATGTCAGTTCAAAGGAGATCATACAGAAATATAAAACCCTTCTTGAACCGTTCGGACTTACCTATACCTCCTACATCGTATTGCTTGCCCTGTGGGAAGAAGACGGGCAGACGGTTAAGGAACTGGGGCAAAAACTCTATCTCGACTCGGGAACCCTCTCTCCTGTACTGAAGAAACTCGAGAGTGCAGGGTTCGTCAGAAAGGAGCGTAACAGACGCGACGAGCGCAGTGTATCAATCATCCTGACAGCAAAAGGGAGACGGACACAGCAGAGTGCACTCTCCATTCCCAAGG
>DUPO01000127.1 GCA_012838275.1 Spirochaetales bacterium | reverse complement strand
TTCATGCCCACCGGCGGCATCAGCTTGGCAAACCTCTCCTCCTATGCAAAACAGAGCAATGTTCTCGCAGTCGGAGGATCATGGATGGTCAAGTCGGACCTCATTGAGAATGAGGACTGGGATGGTATTACCGCCCTTTGCAGTGATGCTGTTCTCGCCCTGCAGGGCCTTGAATTCGCTCACATGGGCCTTAATAACAAGAACGTGGATGAAGCTGACAAGAGCATCAGTGGATTTTCTGCCCTTGGTATGGAAACCAAGAAAGGAAACTCCTCCACCTTCATGGGTCCCTTCATCGAAGTGCTCCCGAAACCTTTCCTTGGAAAGAACGGACATATCGGTTTCCGCTGCTTTGATATCGAGCGCACTCTCTCATACCTGGCAAAACATGGCTTCAGCGTCAATGAAGAGACCATTTCCAGGGACACAAAAGGCACGATCAAGGTCTGTTACCTCAATGAGGAGCTCAGCGGCTTCGCCATCCACCTCATCCGAGCATAACATCTGGGGGAAAGAGGCCTCCCTGCCTCTCACCCTATGATCAGAGCAATAATACAAGAGAGAGGCCCTTTCGTATCTTTACGAGAGGGCCTCTCTCTTGTACTCTCTTTCTGATGACTCATTATTTTACCAACTCACTTACGAAACAGCAGAAAGCGGCCGTCAGGAACCTCCAAAAGATCTGCTTTGCATTCGAGCAGCTGGAGAACGGCCCCCTACTCTCCAATTTCTTAAACATCGATAAAACCCTTCCCTGTTTCTTTCTGGCCTATGAGGGAGAGGACCTCGTAGGGTTTCTGGAAGCGTTCTTCCCTACGACTGAAGAAATTGAGATCAATGCTTTTGTGCATCCCGACCATAGGAGAAAAGGAATATTCTCCGCTCTGGTCTCAGAAGCACGAAAGGTCTATGCACCTCACCCTTTCCTTCAGATGCTCTTCCAGGTGGAAACCTCTTCAGAGAGTGGCAAAACCTATATGGAAAACCGGTTCCCCCATATCGACAGGAGTGAGTACCGCTTGAAGCTCTCCAAAACCCGTTGGCAGGAGAAAAAAAAGCCTGCACCCAAGACCGGCACCCTTGTTGAGGCAACAGGGGAGTACCTGCAGCTGTTCATCCGAACAGCAACCTCCCTGTTACGGGAAGATGCAACTTTCATTGGGCGGATGATGGACAGTCCCAAGCGAAAAGGCTACCTGTATATATACATGGACAAGCCGATAGGAGTAATGCAGAAATGTGAAGAGGAGGAGAGTCTGGGCATGCTCTATGGAGTAGCCATAGATGAGGCCTACCGTGGCCAGGGACATGGCAAGGCAATGCTCCAACTGGCACTGGACACTCTCTTCGATTCATGCGATTTCCTCGCCTTGGAAGTGGATTCCCATAATCCACGGGCATTTGGCCTTTATCGTGATCTGGGGTTTGAAATTGAGTTTCAAGTCAATTATCATCGATTGATTTTACTTTCCAATTAATTTTCCCACTATCTATTTAGTTCCGATTCTTATTATCTTGACGCCAGCATGTGGGGAGAGTAGCATACTCTTACACACACACAAAATCTTCCCTTTGGGAAAGATTCATTCGATGGAGGACATTATGAAAAAATTACTGGCTATTCTTATGGTTCTGTTGCTTCTAGTCCCTTCTCTGTTTGCTCAAGGTACACCTGAAACGACAAAACCTGCCCCAGTTGCTGCACCTGCAACAGGTTCGGGCAGTGTGAATGCCTATACGACTCTTGAAGAGCCGTTGGCTGCAAAACTGTTCCAGCTCTTTGAAGCTGAAACAGGGATCAAAGTCAACTTTGTCCGCCTCAGCGGCGGTGAAGCTGTTGCCCGACTGGAAGCTGAATCTTCCAATCCTCAGGCATCGATCTGGGTAGGTGGTGTAGGTCTGGACCACATCACTGCCAAAAGCAAAAACCTCACCACTCCGTATGTGAGCCGGTATGCTTCCAAGACTCCTGCTAGCTTCAGAGATCCCGACAACTACTATATCGGCCTCTATGTAGGGCCTCTCACCTTTGTCACCAATCTTGACAGGGCAAAGGAACTCGGCCTTGAAGTACCCCGTAGCTGGGCCGACCTTACCAAACCCCAGTATAAGGGATACATCCGCGTCGCAAGTCCGAACTCCTCAGGAACCGCCTATAACATCCTTACCACCATGCTTGATATCCTTGGAACAGAAGATAAGATGATCGAGTACATGAAGGCTCTGGACAAGAATATCGACCAGTACACCAAGAGCGGCTCCGCTCCCGGAAAGAGTGTGGCAACAGGAGAGATCCCCATCGCCATCGGCTATGCTCACGACCAGGTCAAGCTCAAGGTTGCAGGATCTCCTGTCATCATAACCGCCCCTAGTGAAGGGACAGGCTATGAGCTCGCCTCCATGTCACTCGTTGCAGGCGGCAAGGACAGCGTCAATGCTAAGAAACTGTATGACTGGGTGCTTTCCAGTCCCAAAGCACAGGCGACCTTTACCGAATGGTATGTCGTGCTTGTCGCTGATGGCGCTGCAAAACATCCGGATGCTCTGGGTATCAATGAGATCAAGACAGTCGTGCAGGACATGGCTTGGGACGGGGACAATGTCAACAAGACCCGTCTTCTCGATCGCTGGACCAATGAGATCGGAAACAAGAGATAATTACCTTCGGTAGTTCTAGCTTTCATACCACCCTGCAAGCTAATCTTGCAGGGTGTGTTTCAATAATGGACAAACTAGATGTTTACAAAAAAACGTATTATTCAGTTTTGTTTCGCTGCTTTGATATTTCTCTCGCTGGACCTGTGGATGTTCAAGACCCTCTCCACAAACTTCAGAAGCTATGAGGAGCTCAGAAACTTCAATGAGATAGAACTCTTTGCTCAGACAGCTCCTGAAGATCAAGATCTTCAGGCTTATGAAAAGTGGATCCCATCAGTCAAGAGTATCATTGCAGGGGCCCGGGCCTTCTACTTCTCCTTTGATGAGATGCAAGGAGACTTCGTCCCTTCAACCGGCTCGGAGACAAGTTTCAGGCTTTGGGACAAGTACAAGGAGAGCACGGAATTCCGAAAGGCTATGGAGAGTGTCTACTATCTCGAACCCATGAAGCTCTCAGGGTCCTACAAGGCGGACTATAGCCTCGATCCTGATATCCACAGTCAGGAGACCATAGCGTCGCAGGTATATTTCGTACCTGTCATCGATGAGAACGGCTATCAGGCAAATGGGGCCATCATGATCCTTGTACCCAACAGCACTGCAACAGGCTACATGAGCTTGCTCCGTACCATTTTCATCTCCGCAGCAGTAATCTTCCTGGGGATCATGCTGGTCATAACCTTCACCCGAGACCCGATTACAGGATTCATGGTTCTTGCCCTGTTCGGTGTGGTTGTAATCTTCATCGCCTATCCGCTTCTGGAGGCAGTGAGACTCTCCTTCATGAAAGACGGTGTCGTATCCCTGCAGACATGGAAGGAGACGCTCTCACCCACCTACCTTGTTGCCCTGTGGGGTTCATTACGCCTCGGCGTGCTTACCGCCACGATCTCAACCATCGTTGGCTACATGTTCGCCTTCCTTATCGAAAGGACCTCTTTCAGGCAAAAAAAGGTGATGAGCACCCTGGCAACCATGCCTGTAATATCACCGCCTTTCTCGTTGAGCCTCTCCATCATCCTCCTGTTCGGAAACAACGGGCTCATCTCAAAGCAACTGTTGCACCTGAACACCTCGATATACGGTCTGGGCGGACTGACACTGGTCGAGGTTATCGGTATGTTCCCGATCGCCTTCATGACGATTAGCGGAGTCCTCAGGCAGATCGACTCAACAGTCGAGGATGCCTCACTGGACTTGAACGCCACCAAGTGGCATACCTTCAAATCCATCACACTCCCCCTCTCCGCCCCTGGTATCGTGTCTGCATGGCTGCTGGTCTTCACCAACTCCCTTGCGGACTTTGCAAATCCGCTGCTTCTCAGCGGTGACTACCGTGTCCTCTCAACCGAGGCATACATGCTGGTTACAGGGCGTAGCAACCTCAGTGCAGGTTCGGCACTCTCCTTCCTGCTCTTGATGCCGACCATCACGGCTTTTCTGATCCAGCGCCAATGGGTGGGAAAGAAGAGCTACGTGACGGTAACGGGAAAACCCTCAACTACCCTTACCGAACTTACCAACAAACCGGTACGCGTCTCCCTGGAAGTCGTCTCATGGACATTCATTGGCTTTATCGTAGCTCTCTATCTGACCATTGTCGCAGGATGCTTTGTGGTAAACTGGGGCATTGACTACTCCTTTACCCTTGCAAACTGGGGGGAAGCGCTCTCAAGAGGCTGGACGGCTATCAGGGATACGGTGACCCTTGCGGCAATAGCGACCCCTATTGCTGGCCTCCTGGCAATGCTTACGGCAATGCTTGTCGTCCGTAAGAAATTTCCTGGAAAACGACTATTGGAAACCCTGATCATGACACCTTATGCGATTCCCGGAACACTGATAGGTATCAGCTATATCCTAGCATTCAACAAGCCACCCCTGCTACTGGTAGGAACTGGTGCCATCATCGTCATCAACTACGTGATCAGGGAACTTCCTGTAGGGGTGGAAAACGGAATTACAGCGCTACACCAGATAGATCCTGCCATAGAGGAGTCTGCAGCTGACCTCGGAGCCGATGTCACCACCGTATTCAGGACAATCGTGCTTCCTCTGATTCGTCCGGCATTCCTTTCAAGCATGTCCTACACCTTCGTTCGTTCGATGACTGCAGTCAGTGCCATCATCTTCCTCATTTCAGCGCGTTGGAACCACCTGACAGTCCTCATATTCAACTTCTCTGAGAACCTCAGGTTCGGTCTGGCAAGCGTCTTGTCAACCATCCTCATCGTCATCGTGCTCATGGTATGGGCCCTGATGCAGGTGCTGGTCAAGGATGACAAGCTCACACAAAAAACTATTTCAACCCGATAAGGGGGCTTTCTATGTTGGAAAAAAAGAGTGTATCAGTAACGCTTGAGCATGTGACCAAACGGTTCAAGAACGTGAAGGGAAAGAAGGACGTAATCGCAGTCAACGAGGCAAACCTGGTTATTGAACCAGGAGAGCTGGTGACCCTGCTAGGCCCTTCAGGCTGTGGCAAGACTACAACACTGAGGATGATCGCGGGCTTTGAATTGCCAACCGAGGGGAAGATATTCATCGGCAACGAGGAGGTGACCATGATGCCTCCGAACAAGCGCGATACAGCGACCATGTTCCAGAGCTATGGGCTGTTTCCTCATATGACGGTCTATGACAATGTGGCCTATGGCCTGAAATTACGCAAAATTCCCGCTGACCAGATCAAGGAGAAGGTCAACGAGACCCTTGGCATGGTCGGTCTCGCCGACTACGGTGACAGGGCCCCTTCCAAGCTATCCGGGGGACAGCAACAGCGGGTCGCCTTGGCAAGAAGCCTCATCGTCACCCCCTCAGTCCTGTTGCTAGACGAACCCCTTTCAAATCTCGATGCCCTGCTCAGGGAGCAGATGCGCATAGAGATCAGGAAAATCCAGAAGGATCTGGGCATAACAGCTGTTTATGTGACTCACGACAGGGTGGAGGCTATGAGCCTCTCAGACCGTGTCGTGGTGATGAAGGATGGGTTCATCCGCCAGATCGGTCCTCCGTCGGTGATATACGAAGAGCCGAACTCCCGATTCGTAGCCGGGTTTGTTGGCAAGGCAACCTTTTTCCCAGTCAAGATCCTAAGAAAAGATGCAGAGAAATGGATATGTGAACTTGGAGGAAAAGAGGCTGTCGTCAGTCATGCAGGCGACAATGTGGAGGTAGGCATGGAAGCTGTCCTGATGGCACGACCCGAATCCCTGAGGGTAGTGGAACCAGGTACCGGTCATATCGAAGGGAAAGTCCGCATGAATGTCTATCTGGGAAACAGTCTGGAGTCGTTCATCAACACCTCCTTCGGAGAGGTACTGGTACAGGTGGATGATCCCCATGCAAAGAAGATCTATGCAGAGGGCAGCGATGTCTCCATCGACTTCGCACCTGACCGTGTCAGGCTGCTGAACAAGGATGAGACGTAGGGCGCTTGGCCTTCTTTCTGATCTCGCAACAAGAAGGGCGTCTTCGCTCGTGCAGCAGGCGCTCTTCTTTTTTGTCTCAAGCTTTGACAAAGCTGCCTAGCCGTAAAATTACGGAGCCCCAAGTATTTACCACTGGAGCGCTAGGAGAGCAGTTGCTGACCAGCCTTATTGAAAATGCAGGGCTTCCCTACACTCCTGAGATCACTTTGATTTGAATTCACGTTGGGATTTGGGAGCCTCTTCATCAATTGCTAGAAAAGGAAAGGCTGTGCAAAAGAGACCGGGCGCTTGTTATCCACAAGGATTTTCGACATGTAGACACTGTCGAGATCGAGATCGTCAACAAGCCTGAGCAGAAGCTCTTCAGGCACCAGATTATACTCGGCGAAGAGGAAAATGAGTGCTTTTTCTGCTATATTTGCCGGTTTGAGGGAGTTGAAGTAGATCTCTTCATCCGGCCTGTTTGCATAACGTCCCTGAATGTTGGCGAACAGCATCGAGTTCTCCATCTCATGCTTGAGAGCATAAAGCTCCTTACGTAGAGGCTTCTCATCGCCTCGTGCCGCCTGCTCCCCAAGGGGCTTGAGATGGAAGAAGGTGTACTCCTTACCAGGCAGGTAGTGGTGTTCGTCACACCTCGCTGCATAGTTCGGCTCGAGGTCGCTGTTTTTGAAAGCATCCCCTCCCACTATGATCAGAGGGTCGAAATAGAGAGCCGGACACTCCTTTCCGTCAACTTGGTAGTACCGGTACGTATTGAAGGCATCGACCATGCAGTCAGGATGTTCACAATAGGCGGTAAGGGGAATGACATCGGTTGCGATATCCAGCATGAGACGAGCTGTAGAATTGAATATGTCCCGCCGAAAGTTAAGGATCAGAGTGGGAAATATGAACATGACCCCACGCTCAAAGCTATGGTTACGCACCACATAGGCAAGCCTCTCATCGAAGAAAGAGGCCTCGTCTATGATGAATGTTCCCACTGTCGGATTGTCCCTAAGCACATCCTCGAGGCCGAACGAATCACGAATCTTGGCGATGTTGTCTCCACAACTGACATAACCGTTGCGATAGGCCAAGGCATCCTCCGGATATTCGGAGAACCTCTGCCCATCTATTTCACTGCGAATGAAAAACACCTTCCTCCGGTCGACCTCGCCGCTGCTGGTCAAGGCACGTACCTTCTCCCCCTTTTGTTGGGCAATGGCGGCATCCCGCCAGACCCTAGCTGCAAACTCAGTCTTGCCCGAGCCCATGGGTCCTATCAGAAGGACCCTGCGCCCTGGCTTGGTAAAGTCAAAATGAGAGAAGGTATTATGGATATCAATGGTGGGGAACCCAAGGCTCTTGAGAAAATCAGTTCCCGCACCATGAGGATCAATTCGCGGCATTCTGCCCCTCTACGATGGCAATTCCGCTGGAAGCCCCAATTCTTGTAGCTCCAGCCTCAATCATCGCTTTCGCCTCTTCGTAGGTATGGATTCCACCCGAAGCCTTGATTCCAAGGTCGGATCCGACAGCCTTGCGCATGATACGAATGTCAGCTACTTTCGCCCCTCCTGTTGAGAAGCCCGTCGAAGTCTTTACAAAGTCAGCACCGGCTGTCTTGGCAAGACGGCAGGCACGGGCCTTCTGTTCATCGGTAAGCAGGGAGGTTTCAATGATGACCTTCAGAATTTTCTTCCCACACGCTTGCTTTACTTTTGCGATATCGTCCAACACAAGATCGTCATCGTGATTCTTCAGCCAACCGATATTGATAACCATATCTATTTCATCAGCGCCATCAGTCACAGCACGTTTTGCCTCAAAAGCCTTGCTCTCTGTGGCCATGGCTCCGAGGGGGAAGCCTACAACTGTACAAACATTGACTTCGCTTTTAGCCAAAATTTTGGCACAAAGGGAAACCCAACAACTATTCACACATACTGAAGCAAAATGCCACTGCTGGGCCTCTTTGCAGATCTGTTCAATCTTCTCGCGCGTAGCGTTAGCTGCGAGAACCGTGTGGTCGATGTACTTGGCGACATCCTCTACTATCATGGCAACCTCCATTGGTTAATGGTACATCATTAGCTTACTCCAAATTCCAAACGCTATCAACGGAATTATATAAAGTGAGTGCATGGATAAACCTTGACGAAGGAAGCGGAGCACTATACCCTAGGTTCCATGATTTTAGAAACCATTGAGAAGTATTATACATGGGCACTGATAGCCATCCTGCTGGTGAATTTCACTCAAAGAAAAATTCCCCGCACAGAGAAGAAACGGTTTGCTACTATATATTTGGCAGCAATTCTCCTTGTGTTTGAGGTAGGCATCGTAACCATCCTCACACGGGGTCTCAACCACAACCTCGCCTGGCTTGTGCTTGCCCTCTGCATAGGGCTTTTCTACCTCTTCAGGAAAAAGGCCCTGCCCTTCAGGATCCACTGCCTCGAGTGTGGAATCAGAATGGATTTCAATCATATCATCGGTCATGACGACAACCTCTGCAGTGATTGCTATAACAAGGCACATCCGGAGGAAGCAGCAGCTGAAGCAGCAAAAAAACCCAAGCCTGCTCAAGTTGAGGAAGATACTGAGGAGATGGTAGTTCCTGACACAGTAGCTGAAATTGATTGGGACCTCTGGGACCCCAAGGAAGTGTGTGTCATCACCTACCTGTTCGATGGGGACCAAGTATTGCTCATCGACAAGAAACAAGGGTTGGGCACAGGTCTGGTCAACGCCCCAGGCGGGCACATAGAACTTGCTGAGACGGCAACCGAAGCGGCCATCAGGGAGTTCAAGGAGGAGACCGAACTGGATATCCATGACCCGAGACTGGTCGGAAGGCTTAACTTCCAATTCAAGGACGGACTCTCCGAACGCGGCTACGTCTTCTTTGCCGACTCCTACAGCGGCGAACCTGCAGAGACTGAAGAGGCCAGGCCTTTCTGGTGCCCCATTAAGGACATTCCCTATGACAAGATGTGGGAGGATGACCTTTACTGGTTACCTCAGGCACTTGAAGGAAAGAAATTTGATGGGTTCTTCATTTTTGACGGCCAGAAGATGCTCGACAAGCTAGTGGTCATTGAGGAAGATGAACAGGCTTGAGCTGGCCCTCGGATGCTGGCAATTCGGGCCCTCTTTCGGCTTTTGGGAAAATCAGATACGTTCGGACTCGCTGCGGGTCCTGCATGCTGCACTAAGGGAGAACATACGGCACTTCGACACTGCCGCCTCCTATGGGAACGGCAGCAGCGAACAGTTACTGGGCCACCAGCTGAAACGCTTTTCCAACACCATAGGACGAGAGCAGCTGCACATCGCCACTAAGATCATGCCCAAGAGCCCCCCTCTTGTCAGAAAAGATCTGCAAAAAAGCCTTGCAAGGCTCTGCACCCCTTATCTGGATGTACTCTACATTCATTGGCCGAGCAGCGATCTCGATCTCATCCCGATCCTGGATGCCATGGTAAAACTCAAGGAGGAGGGCCTGATCCGTTCCCTGGGTCTCAGCAACTTCCCACTTTCCCTGCTATCCCGATTTTCAGAATACCCCATATCCTACCTCCAAAGCCCGTGTTCGCTGCTTTGGACGAAGGATATGCACCCTCTTATTACCTATTGCCGGGAGAAGGCCATCAAGCTGGTAGGCTACAGCCCTTTGGGCTTGGGCCTGCTCAACGGGAAGCACCCCAACGCCCCTTGCGACAGCAGGACAACACTCTACGTCTTCGATGAAGGAGCCTATCCCACCTACAAGGACCTCTATGCTATACTTGAGAAGCTAAGCGAGAAGTATCAACGCCCGATGGCCCAGATCGCCCTCAAGTGGGCGATGCAGCAGGGCTTTGATATCTTGCTCCTGGGAGCTAGGAACAAAGCCCAACTATTGGAGAACCTGGGTGCACAATCAATAGTCCTGGCTGAGGATGATAGTGCGGCTCTAGATGGGGCCGCCGCCCTGCTTGCTGCGACGATCCCTCAAGACCAGGACAATCTTTTCGGACACAGGTGGTAAATGTGAGAGTCCCTTTGGAGAGCGTACAGACAGAACTTGAGGTGAGGAAATCCAAATTCCTAGCCTTTGCCATGCCGTGCTCCTCCCTCACAGAAGCAAAGCACATGGTCAACACCCTCAAGGCGGAACACCCGGGGGCGAACCATGTAGTCCATGCCGCAGTGGTAGGCGAGCATGGGGATGAGTTCAGCTACAGTGATGACCGCGAACCTAAGAACACCGCAGGAAGGCCCGCCCTAGAGGTGCTCAAGGGCAGCGGCATTACCAATGTCGCAATCTACATAGTGCGGTATTTCGGGGGGACCTTGCTAGGGACAGGGGGCTTGGTCAAAGCTTACGGGGAGAGTGCAAAGAACGTCTTGGAAATCATCAGGACAGAAGAGCTCATTGAAAAATGTAATTTTTCAATAACAACATCCTATAATCTGTACGAACCTATAAAAAAACTACTCATCGAGGCTAATGCGACCATTGTGGATGAGCAGTTTGCTACAGATGTTGTGATCGAAGGCACCCTTGCAATTACTGAAAAGGACCAAATATCAAGCGGGATAACAGAGCTCTCCAATGGTCGGGACCAGGTAATCTTCACCGAGTAGAAAACCTGCTGAACTTCAGATCAGGAAGTTCTTCTTCCCCTGGCTTCTCATCTTTGAACAGGGTATCCGATTCCTCATAGAGCAGATCATCCTCCACAAGCTCGACGAGGCGAATGGCTATGGAAAGCGCATGCTCCACCGCCTTTGGCTCAATTGTCGAGACATTGTCATCAGGGGTGTGGTAAACCGCTGGTTTGCTTCGGTCATCCCATGCAATGGCTGTAAGGGTAGTTGCATCGACCCCACACCTGGCACTTGAGGCTGCATCGGTACCTCCGGCAAAGATTGGAATGGGAGCGCTCTGCGCCTTGTAGCCCATCCCTTGGGCGATCTGGACACACCGCCTTGCCAATTTGGATGAGAGGGGCTGCAACCCATTCACATCCCGTTCCAGAAAGGTCAGCTCATCTTCATAGTATGGGCAGTCAAAGTTCAGATGGATCGGATCCTCAAGAAGGTCAAGATTCCGGTCAAACCAGTTGCGTGACCCCCGAAGCCCCACTTCCTCCCCATCAAACGAACAGAAGATTAAGCGGGTATGCTGCAATGGTTGTCCGCATTTTTTCTTCCAATCGAAAAATCTTGCAAGCTGTACCGCCATGCTTGAGGAGATCAGATTGTCCCCAGCACCGGGAGACCCCTCCTCAAGCACAAAATCACGCAACGGGAAAAGCAGAGGGATGCAAAGGGTAAGCAGCACATTGAGGATGAAGTTGCCCAAAGGCGGAAGATTCACTATGAAAAGGCGCATGCTGACTATCTCAGTGATGAGTTGTACGACTGAAGAAAATCCCAGCAAGGCGAAGAGGAAAAACGGAAAGAGAACCTTCTTGTAATACGAAGCCCTGTCGAGCTTGTTGTACCTGTAGAGACGGGCGCTGTCGTGGTGTCCGCTGAAGAGCACTGTATGCAGGACCTCCTTCTCAGGCTCGATAGAGCCATGACAGTTCGCCCCTTTGGAAGAAGGGGTGTATTTTTCACCCAAAGGCTTAAAAGCCAGATACTCCCGAAACACATAGAAACAGAACAGGGAGTATGAGAGAGTGCCCAGAAGAGGCAAGCCAAACCAGAGAAAGGCCAATACTACCGGGTAGACCGCTACCATCATTTTCAACCAGAGGGTGGATGCCCGGCTATGTAGGGTAAATTCCTGATACTCTGTAGTTGTGCAATATTTTTTCAGGTGCTCTTCAATAACCGCGGCACTCTCCCTGCTCTCTCTGGTTCCCGCTACCCTCGGTCCGAATGTTTCAATGAGGGAAGAGGTGAGTTCAAGTGCCAATTGAGCAAGCCTGCCAGCCTTTAGGGTATCAAGCTTTGGCCTTTTCTGGGTGCTTTCTTCTGATACCATAAGAGGTGCTGTTTTTTTTCTTTTCCGAAAAAAGGGGATTCTCATGTCCGTTTCATGATGCCGAGTTAAGGTTGCACTGTCAAGAAAGATAGATAGATTCCCATAGTGACTTGACAAAGGTTGAGCCACTCAATATAGTGAAAAATCGATTGGTAGCTAAGCAACCTGAAAATTGCCTGGCTTTTGCCATGGCTGTTATTAGGGAGAGATGTCCGAGCGGTCGAAGGAGGCAGTCTTGAAAACTGTTGGGGCGCAAGTCCCCGGGGGTTCGAATCCCTCTCTCTCCGCTCTTTACTCTGTTTGTTTGGTTATTGTCAGTCTTTTTATTACTCTGGAGAGGTGCGAGAGCGGTCGAATCGGGCTCCCTGCTAAGGAGTTGACCTGGTAACGGGTCCGGGGGTTCGAATCCCCCCTTCTCCGAATCTGTTTTTTTACAGTATTGAGACCATAGCTCAGCTGGATAGAGCATCAGTTTGCGGAACTGAGGGTCGAAGGTTCGAATCCTTTTGGTCTCATTGTTTGTACGGTCATTATCACACCGGGAGAGATGTCCGAGTGGTCGAAGGAGACGGACTCGAAATCCGTTGTACCGTTTACGGTACCGAGGGTTCGAATCCCTCTCTCTCCGATAGCTTGGATTCTTTTATGGTGCTGAAGGATTGTTTGTTCGTTCGTTCGTTTGGAGAGGTGTCCGAGTGGTCGATGGTGCACGCTTGGAAAGCGTGTGTGCTGAAAGGCACCGGGGGTTCAAATCCCCCCTTCTCCGTATTTTTCCCAGCCGACAGATTCTGTGCTATGCGTATTCACCCAACCCCGTCAGGACCGGAAGGTAGCAGCGGTAAGTGAACTATGCATGAGACGCAGGTGATTTGTCGGCTGGGTTTTTTATGTCCCCTGCTTCAGCTTTTTCTGCTTGTACATATGCCTGTCGGCACTCAAGATCAGATTGGACAGGGTAGAGCTTCCCAACATCTCCGAACACTCCATCCCTATGGTCACGCTTAATGGATAGGGCAATAGGTTTTTCTGGGTATTAATCGCCAATTTCTCTTGGAACCGGTCTGAAAGCAAAGGTACATACCCCAAGGGGGCGTCGAGGGCGAGTACGATAAACTCATCCCCTCCCCATCTGGAGACAATATCAGTCCCTCTGAAGGATTCGGTAAGGGTCGTTGCAACAAGCTTCAGCACCTTATCCCCTTCTTCATGACCGAAGGTATCGTTAATGCTTTTGAAGTCATCCACATCGATGCTCAGGAGGATTGTCTCAGCATTGATACGTTGTGCGTGCTTGAGCTCCTGCTCTGCCATGAGGCGAAAGCCCCTTCTGTTGTACAGGCCGGTAAGCTCGTCAGTAATGGCAAGATTTTGCAAACGTTCTTCCAACCGCTTGAACTCAGTTATATCCCTAACCACACCGAAGTTTCCTACAGGACAGGTCACAGGCCTATTGAGAGTGGGTCGGACATCCGCCCAGACAGTCGAAGCGTCTTTGCGTAGTAGCTGCACCTCGAATCTTGATGCCCCCGATTTCTCCGGGCTTCCTTCCCTAAAGAAACTCTTTACCTTCTCCTCATATCCTACCTCGAGGAACTCAAAGAGAGGTTTCCCTATAATATCAGAAGGGGTCTCATGGCCCAAAAGATTGGCCAATCCCTGATTGGCATACAGTATTATTCCTTGAGGATTGACAAAATACACCCCATCAGCAAGGTTTGCGACAAGGTTCTCGAAATTAATCTGTTGCACATGGTCCTGTAGCAAAATACCATCCTCTCTATGTACGCAAAAAATATGCAGGATAAACCGTACCTGTTCCTTGCAATACTATAACAATGAGTATGAGTAGAAGTTTCTAGCAGTAAATCACGTTACCGGCAAGTATAGTCTAAAGGTAGCCTTGAAGCAATCCAAACAAACTACACAAGTAGCTATAAATCCCACCTATACGGGAAGGTCAAAGTTTTTTATGATTCCCCATCGCCTTAAAGGGGATTCCCTCTTTGTCTCCTTATCTCAATTGGTACCCGTTCATAGTGATTTGTGCTATACTTGGCGAGTACATTTTATAGGGAGAGCCAATGGCATATGAAGTAACGGCTACAAGAAAAAGGCCCCAATTGTTTGACAACCTGGTAGGTCAGGAGTTTGTAGTCTCGACCATCAAAAATGCGATAGAACAAAAGAGGATAGCGCACGCATATCTCTTCAGCGGCCCCAGAGGCGTTGGAAAGACGTCATCGGCGCGTATCCTCGCACGTGCTTTGAACTGCGAAACAGGACCTACTGCCCTGCCTTGTGGAGTCTGCCCCAACTGCAAGGAGATCACCCGAGGTAACAGCGTTGACGTCATTGAGATCGACGGAGCAAGCAACACAAGTGTAAATGATATCCGCCAGATCAAGGATGAGGTTCTGTTCCCCCCCCAAACAAGCCGCTATAAGATATATATAATAGACGAGGTGCACATGCTCTCCACCAGTGCTTTCAACGCACTGCTGAAGACCATCGAGGAGCCTCCTGCCTACATAATATTCATCTTTGCCACCACCGAACCGCAGAAGGTACCCGCAACCATCCGTTCCCGATGCCAACAGTTTCACTTCCAACTCATCGACCTGCATACGATCAAGGCTTGCCTTGCAGAGGCAGCCGAGGAGATGGGGGTACAGGCTGACGATGATGCCCTTTTCTGGATTGCGAAGGAATCGACAGGCTCGATGCGTGATGCCTATACCCTGTTTGACCAGATACTCTCCTTTTCCCAAGACCATATCACCTTGGAACAGATCAGCGACAAACTGGGTCTGGTAGGCATAGACCAGATCACCGAAATTGTGGAGTTCCTGCTTTCGGGAGCAACTCAGAACGCTCTCATGTCTGTACAAAAATTACTGGATAACGGCATCTCCATAGAGCAGTGCATAAAGGATTTCACACAGTTCTTCAGGAGCCTGCTCCTCATGAAGGAAGGGATAACCGAGGAAGATATCCTCGGGATACAGACCGACCGGATACCACTGGTTGTAAGGGGTTCTTATACCAAGGAGCAGCTGGAGGCTGCCCTTGAGATGTTCCTCAAGCTCTACAGGGATATTCGTTTCTCTTTGAATCCGCGATTTGAGCTAGAACTGGCGATTAGCCGTCTTGCTTCCCTTCCCCATCTCGCCTCACCTACAGAGCTGGTGCGTAAGCTCGCCTCACTGAAAGAGGATCTGCTCAGCGGCAAGGTGAGTCAGAACAAAAACCCACCCAGACCTGCTATGGCCACACCGAAACCAGAGCAAAAGGCTGTACCCCCCACACAAAAGGCCGTTGAGGCCGAACCCGTGCATAGGGCCAGCGAACCGGATTCGGTACAGGAACAGCCTCCTGTTTCAAAAGAGCCTCCCGCCGCAAGGGCGTTCACCAAGAGCGATGTCCCCACCTTGGTAGCCAAGCTCTCAAAAACACCCATACTCAGCCAGGTGGCCCTATCCATCAAAGAGGTTGAACAAGAGAACAATAGCCTCAAACTTACATTCTCTACAGGATTTTGTAGAGATACTGCTCAAGAGAACAGTGAATTGTTGGGCAGCCTGATTAAAGAAATTTCCGGTTATACTGGAAAAATAACATACCTTTGCACTGAAACCGAACCGACGATTCACAAAGGGGTTGAGGATCCGCTCCTCAGTTCCATTGCTTCCCTGTTTCGGGGCGAAGTGAAAAACCAACCCAAAAACCTACAGTAGGAGTTATCCATGGATTTGAATCCGTTTGAACTTATGAAAAATATGAAAGGTCTCCAAGAGAATATGCAGAAAATGCAGGAGAATCTTCCCAAGATAACCGCAACAGGAAGTGCTGGAGCGGGAATGGTCGATATCACCATCAACGGGAAATTTGTTGTCACTGAAGTAAAGATCGCGCAGGAGATCGTCGATCCTGAGGATATCGGAACCCTTCAGGTACTCATAGCCTCTGCCTTCAACGACGCTTCGAACAAGATCCAAGAGAAGATCAAGAGTGAAAGCATCAAGTATGCCGGCCCTCTCGGCTCGCTCATACCACAGGTCTGATCATGACAGCACTTGAACAACTGATACAAACCCTCACAAGGCTCCCGGGGATTGGGCCTAAGAGCGCTTCGAGAATCGCCTATCACCTGATAAAGACCGATCCTGCCTACAACAGGGTTCTAGGTGAGAACATTGCAACCATTCAGGAACTCATCTTCCCCTGCTCAATATGTGGCAGCTTCACAGAAAATGACCCTTGCCCCATATGCAGCGACGCTTCAAGGGACAAGAGCCTGCTCTGTATTGTGGAACAACCCCAGGACATCGTGACCTTACAGTCCAGCGGAGCCTTTAATGGGCTCTACCATGTCCTTGGAGGCGCAATTAGCCCCTTGGATGGGATAGGTCCTGAACATCTCTCCTTTTCCAAGATGCTCAAACGCATTGAGAAAGGCGCATTCACCGAAATAATCATTGCAACCAATCCAACAGAGGCGGGCGATACCACTGCCCTCTATATCCGCCATATCCTCAAGGGCCGGCCCGAGCTCTCCATAACCCGACTGGCCAGCGGTCTGCCTATCGGAGGGGACCTGGAGTATGCCGACCGCATCACTCTTGCCAGGTCGCTGCGCGGACGAGTCGTGTTTTAGGCTTGATGGGCAAACATAAAAAAAGGATCAGTTCAGAGTGAATTGATCCTTTTTTTATGTTTGGAAGAGCCAGACTCTTTTGAAGAGGGCGCTAGCGTATTCCCCTCTCTTGTTTTATGGAGTCATACGCACCCTGGATCTCCCTGAACTTGGCAGTGGCATGGGTCAGAAACTCATCACCCATCCCTTTGGCTGCGAGGGTGTCAGGGTGGAACTCAATGCTCATCTTCCTATACGCACGCTTCACCTCTTCATTCGTTGCATCCTTGGAAAGTCCCAGGATAGCATAGGAACGCTCACCTGCTGAAGCGTGGCCTCCATACCGCCGGCTCAAGGCATCCACGAAGGAGTCTGGCAGGCGGAAGATGAGAGCTGCGCGCCTGATGAGGGCCTCTTCACTCGAAGTGACCATTCCATCGGCAGCAGCAACCCTGTAGAAGATATCCACCATGAGTTGGAGGATGTTTGGGGCAAGTGCGAAATTTTGATAGAACTGGGAGGCGAACTGTTCAAATGTGCCTTCCCCGGTGAGAGCGGTATCAAACACCTTCCAGGCAGCCTCTTCCTCACGAGGCCCTAAACGAAGGTCAGTCCGGATAAATTCCTGCACTTTTTTTCGTTCATTAGCAGTAACAGAACCATCAATGGAGGCTATACGTGCGATCATAGAAAATGCTCCCACGAAGAACATCATCTGCGACTGATCTTGGGAAGCATAGTATGTGCTTGTAGAGCCTTGTCCGAGGGACCCTGCCTTATCAAACATATGGCCGAATGAAATTCCAGCAATCATACCGAGGGGCCCGCCAAACATGAACCCCAAGGTCCCTCCGAAGAGTTTACCCATCCACGCCATATTTTTACAACTTATCTATCAGCATAGAGCATTTTCCGGAAGGTATGGGAAGGGTCTTCTTCTTATTTTCCCCGAGAATCTCAATGGTGAAATAGTAGAGCTTTTCAGACTCAAGTCGAATTTCCCAACCACGTTCGGTCTTGTTGCTGAGAATCGTAATCATGTTGCGTTTCAGGGAGAGGTTCTCGATACCCATCGCCTCAAGGGAGGACATGACCCAGTTTACCGTCTTACGGGGCAGGGAGATGTCCAGGCCGATGATATTCTCTATCATCAGGGTGATGGTGACCAAGCCTGCAAAAGGCATCAGGCGCCTTCGGGGGAAGCCGGGGATCTCCTTGGTCGTGGAATACCCTTCCTTATTGGGAAGATAGGCCTCCCACACATCCCCTATTGTCTCGGCATCGGGATGGAGCGTATCAAGCAGATAGTACATGTGCCTGATCGCACACTCCCTTGCAAATACAAACTGGTTGAACTTTTCCAAGGCCTTGATGACGATGAAGGTGTTTACCGAGAGAACCCCACCGCAGTGACCATTCCCCTTCTCGCTGTAAGCTGGAGAGGAGACAGGAACACCCGGGAAAGGGTTGTCCGTACCGAACTCCTTCGGATCGTGCAGATCTTCGATCATGTGGGCAGCACGCTCGTCATTGGGAATCTCTGCAAGCATCGCCCAATAGGCACCGATGAACTTGTTCTTTACCCTGTTCTCCTTGATGTCCAGATCAAAATAGAAATTCTTCTCAGGATCCCACATCAGTGAGTTAATTCTGGTCTTCAGGGAGAAATAAAGCCTCTTATATCGGAAGCTCAGTTCCTTGTCATTGAGAATATCACCTATTGCCGACATGTAGAGGGCATTCACCGCAAGTTGTGCGTTGAAATCCAGGGGATAATAGACCCTATCGCGAGGGATGTTTCCACTTTCGCAAGAGGAAATGGGAACTGAATAGAGCCCGTTGGGTTTCTGAAAGGTAGCCTGGATCCAAGTGAAATATTTCTCTAGGATTGGAACAATCTCTTTCAGCCTCTTCTTATTTCCTACCTTATGGTAAAAACCGTATTCGACGTACGCAAACAGGGGAGGTGAGATGCCTTCGGGATTGGCTGCGGTAAAAACCGGAGAGCCGTCCTCAATGGAGTAATCACCTCGGATCGCTCCGTTTTCTTCTTGCTTCGTATAAAAAAAATCCATCAACGGGAACGGAGAGTTGTTCTGGTTGCTATATACAAGAAAAAGAGCGGAAAAACAGGATAGGTACTGATTAAATGTAGTCTGGTCAGGATATGAGAGATAGGACCCTGAGAACCCATTGGCTTCAGTGCCTTGTTTCCAAAGTTCGTCAATCCATACCCAAGACCTGTCATACATATCGACAAAATCCTGATCATAAAAATGAACGAACGGTACCAAATCCTTTATCAACTGGGAACTCCTTACTATATGTGCCATTTCTGGTAAAACTACAAAAGACGCGCATTTTTTAGAATATACTCTCTTTTCTGAGAAGTCAACCGGACTTGATAATATCATTGCTAAAGCAATCATACAGGCAAAACCCAAAAAACACTTCAGAGAAACTAAAGGCTAATCACATATAAGATAGTCAATTGAAACCGAAAAGAAAAGGGCAATTTACCAATAAAACCTAAACAATCCTTGCAATTTGCGGTCAATCCATGAACCCACTAGACACAGTTTTTCATTATTGCGTAAAAACAGGTAGCACAGAAGGCAACAACTCAGTGGAAAACTGATCGCAGCCCTTGGAAATTTCCTCTCCATCGACATGCACGGGCATCGGATAGTTTTCTGACACAAGCTTGATGCTTTTTGCACGGACTACTGAGAAACTTGGATGCTTGACCTGGTTGCCTTTGAAGAATTTCAGACCAAAAAATAAAAAGTGCGAACTCTTTATAGGACGGTTTGCAAACACCACATCAAAATAACCGTCATCAAAGAGAGCATCGGGGCCCATGATGAAAGCACTGCCCATCCTCCGGCCGTTACAGATACTCAGCTGCTGGGTCTCAACATATCGGGTCTCACCGTCGAGAGTCAGCTGTATATGGTAGGGTTTGGGGTAGTTGATCATCACTTTGACCATCGCAAGCAGATAGCTCAGAGTTCCTGAGACATGCTTGAAATCGCTGGCAACAAAATTGATCAGAGGTTCAAATCCCACCCCCTGGCCATTCACAAAGTACCTGCCCTCAGGATAGAGCCCCCCATACGTAATACCTGCATCAATGGTACGGGTCTTCCCAGCAATAATAATTTCCCCGGCTTTTTTCAGATTGCGGGGAATGCCCAGCCCCCAAGCAAAATCATTGCCTCTTCCGACAGGAAGGACTCCCAATCTCGGGGTCGGTATCTGCTTTTCAGCTACAGCGCGCAAAATTCCGTCTACAGCCTCATTGACCGTTCCATCACCACCTGCTGCGACGATTGTCTTCCATCCCTCAACAGTCGCCTGGTAGGCGAGCTCAGAGGCCCCATTCCCCTTTTCTGTCATCACAACGGTCGCTTCATAGCCATTTTTGCTGAACAGGTTCACTATCTCTTTTTTGCGAACTATTCCCCGACCTTTAGCAGCATGGGGATTCAACAGTATAAAGAGTTTTTTGTCAGACATACGGAGCTCCTTTCACCTACAACAAGTATCCTGGTTTACACCCTCTAAGCAATAGCCTATCATGTGCGATGTGAGTCACAAACAACAACCATCAAGAAACGCGTTTCTTCCTACTACCAGAGCAGATATGCAGGAAAGGTCCTGGGACCAACTGGATATAGCATTCATCTCAGCCGACGCCTACGTAGACCATCCTTCATTCGGTACCGCACTCTTGGCAAGGCTGCTGGAGAGCAGGGGGTATCGTGTAGGTATTATTGCACAACCCCGCTGGGATTCAACTGTTGATTTCCTAAAAATGGGAAAACCTCGTCTGGCCTGCATGATAAGTGGAGGAAATATTGACAGCATGGTATCCCACTACACTGCAAACGTCAAACCTAGAAGTGAGGATGAGTACAGCCCCGGAGGGAAAACGGGATTGCGCCCTGACAGGGCAACCCTCTCCTACACGAACAGAGCCCGGCAAGCATACGGCAAAGAGACTCCCATCATCATAGGAGGCCTGGAGGCCTCTCTCAGGCGCCTAAGCCACTATGATTACTGGACAGACAAGGTACGTAAGCCGATCCTGCTCGATGCAAAGGCGGACATGCTCATATATGGTATGGGGGAACTGCAAACCCTACAGATAGTCTCCCGTTTGGAAAGAGGAGAGGATATCAAGGATATGCAAAATATCCGAGGTACGGTGTTTGCCCTGTCAGCGAAGACCATCAATCAGTTGGATGCATCCTACCCCCTGATCACCCTCCCCTCCTTTGAGGAGGTAAGCGACAGGGAGAAACAGTCGAATACCCCGACCGAAGAGGGCAAGAGGGCGTATGCAAAAGCCTTCAACCTCCAGATGACCCATGAGAACCCCATCCTGGGAGAAAGGATCATGCAGAAGTGCATGGAGAGGTTCATAATACAGAACCCTCCTGCGCCCCCTCTTGACGATAAGCAGTTCGATGAACTCTACTCCTTTCCCTTTACCTTGGACGCCCATCCTGATTACCAAAAGATGGGAGGCATCCCTGCCTTGGAAGAGGTGCGCTTCTCCATCACCAGCAACCGGGGCTGCTATGGCTCCTGCTCGTTCTGCGCCATAACAAGCCACCAAGGAAGGATGATACAGACCCGCAGCAAAGAGTCCTTGGTGTTGGAAGCGGAAAGAATGGTCCGACACCCTTCCTTTAAGGGGTACATCCATGACTTGGGAGGGCCTACTGCAAACTTCCAAGGCAGAGCCTGTGACAAGCAGGAGAGCTACGGCCCCTGTCCTACCAAGGAGTGTCTCTGGCCCTCTCCCTGTAACAATCTCAAGGACTCGCATGAGAGGTACCTTGATATTCTTGAAGCTCTTGAAGCTGTCCCGGGTGTGAAAAAAGTCTTTATCCGTTCAGGGATCCGCTACGACTATCTCTTGGAAGTTGCTAGCGAAGAGACCCGACGGCGTTTCATGGATCACCTGGTACTTAAGAACGTGAGCGGACAACTCAAGGTCGCACCCGAGCACGTCGATCCCCAGGTCCTCGATGCAATGGGAAAACCTAAGGCGGAGCTCTACGAAAAGTTCAGTTCCCTCTATAAGGAGACCAATGAGGATTTGGGAAAACGTCAGTTCCTCATCCCCTATTTCATCGCCGCCCACCCTGGCAGTACGCTGGACAGTGCCATTGAACTCGCCCTCTACATGCATAGGACGGGCTTTGTCCCTGATCAGGTACAGGAGTTTTATCCTACCCCAGGAACAGTTTCAACCTGCATGTTTTACACGGGGCTAGACCCTAGGCCCCAAAAAAACTATGCTCCCCTTTATATTCCAAAAGGTCGGGAACGACACCTGCAGAGAGCACTCCTGCAGTACAACAAGGCTGAAAACCGCTCAATGGTTGCTGAAGCCTTGGAAAAAGCAAATAGAAGGGACTTGTCAAGGGTGCTTTTGGCGAGACGGTACAATGTGTGAAACCCAAATTAGACAACCGTAAGGACTTTACAAGGAAGATGCTATCCATAGCCCTTCCTGTTGTATTTCAAGGTCTTCTGACCAACTCTCTCTCATTTGTCGACACTCTGATGATAGGGCAGCTCGGTGAAAATGCCATAGCGGCAGTAGGGCTTGCCAACCAGATGTTCTTCCTCATCAGTCTCCTCTTTTTTGGAATCTCCAGCGGATCTTCCATATTCCTTTCACAGTTCTGGGGCGCAAAAAACGAAACAAACATCAAGCGGGTAATAGGCCTTTCTGTTACAGTCGCCTTCCTTGGCGCATCGTTCGCTGCAATCGTCTCTTATTTTTTCCCAACACAACTGATGCATATTTTCACCTATGATCCTGTTGTCGTTAGCTATGGGGTCTCCTACCTCAAGATTGTTGCGATAAGTTATATCTTCACTGCAATAAGCAACGTCCTTTCAACCGCTCTTCGAGTGATTGGCCATGCAAAGATACCTCTGGCGGTGGCGCTCTTCTCTCTCAGCATGAATGCGATAGGAAACTATCTTCTCATCTTCGGCGTCGGACCGTTCCCTGAACTGGGTGTGGCGGGTGCGGCGATAGCTACAACCTTCAGCCGTTTTGCAGAAGTGGCGCTCCTTCTGTATATCACATACAAGAAACACCCTGTCCTGGCGATCAAGGACAGGACCGCCTTCAAGTGGGACAAAGCTTTCCTCCACCTCATTCTCCCCACCAGCATGCCTGTAATCTTCAACGAAATATTCTGGTCCTTGGGCATGACTACCTACAAGGTCGCATTCAGCAGGATAGGCATCAGCGCATTGGCCGCCGTCAACGTCAACGAAGCCATCGCCAATCTCTTCTTTGTTGCAATGATGGGTATCAGCAATGCCACCCTCATCATGATAGGGATTAAGATAGGAGAAGGGAGGACCGACCTAGCAAAGCTGTACTCCAAGAGATTCATCATCATCGCCCTCATTACTGGCCTGGGGGCAGGAGCGTTGCAGGCCCTTATGGCCCCTTGGTTCGCCACCCTCTTCAACATCCCCGACGAAGTCAGGCGGATGGCCATCCTATGCCTTCTGGTCAGTGCAGCGATTCTTCCGATCAAGAGCATCAACATGGCAGTCATTGTAGGAATCCTCAGGGCAGGAGGGGATACCCGCTTCTCGATGTTTGCCGAAATGTTCGGTGTCTGGGCGGTAGGGGTTCCCTTGGCTTTTTTTGGGGTCTTGGTCCTGAACCTGAACATTTGGCAGGTCTACTTGCTGCTGAGTCTGGAGGAATTTACCAAACTGGTACTGGGATTGGTACGAATAAAACAGGGAAGATGGGTCACGGACTTGACTGCTGTTCATTGACCTATTGCCCATATGAACGTATATTTAGGGTAAGAGAGGTCATAATATGGCTATAAGAACAGTTCTCACCAATGGCACGGTCGTGACCGGTTATGCAAAACTTAAAAACTGTGCTATCTACATAAATGAAGACGGGCGCATCGGAGATATCTTCAACATGCGCCGTTTTGAAGAGAAAAAATTTCCCCCTGACACCCAGATAATAGATATGGGCGGCAACTATGTCATGCCGGGTTTCATTGACTCCCACCTGCACGGGATCGGAGGATATGGAACCGAAGACTGCGATCCGAACTCCATTCTTGAAATGAGTGAAAGGCTTGCTGATTTCGGAGTTTCCGCTTTCATGCCTACGGTCTACACCGATGAGCTGGATGTCATGCTCGCAAGTACCAAAGCCATCGCCAAAGCGATGGGTAAGGAAAAGGGTGCGAAGATCATGGGGATCAACATAGAAGGCCCTTTCATCTCTTTTGCTCGCATCGGAGCCCAGAACCCCAAGGGGGTCCAACCGGTAAACCTGGATATTTTCAACCAGCTCATTGATGCAGGGGAAGGCAAGGTAATCTGCATGACGGTAGCCCCTGAACTCAAACACATGCGCGAACTCGCCTTGCTAGCCCGTGAACGAAACATCGTCCTGCTTGCCGGACACACTAATGCAACCTATGAGAATATCATGGAAGGGATGCAGTGCGGGATTTTCCACTCCACACACTTCTTCAATGCAATGAGCCGCCTGCACCACCGCAACCCTGGAACCGTAGGAGCCATCCTGATCCAGAGGGACATGCAGTGCGAGATCATCTGTGATGGGGTGCATGTGCACCAAGAGTTGGTAAAGATGCTCCTCAGGGAGAAGCCTCTGGACAACATTGTCATGATAACAGACTCCCTAAAGCCTACCAAACAGAGGTCCGGTCCCAAGACTGCAAATGGTATCCCCTGTGTCATCGGACCAGAAGGTTCGTTTATCAGCATAGAAGACCCGACCTTATTCCTCGGATCGGCACTTACCATGCTTCAGGGATTCAGGAATATGGTTGAATGGGAAATTCCCATTCAACAGGCCTCACAGATGGCTTCAACCAACCCTGCAAGGATTTACTCCTTTGAAAAACAGGGGATGCTGGTTCCCGGCTACAAGGCAGATATTGTCGTGCTTGATGAGAACCTGCAGATGAAGGGACTCTTCATCGATGGAGAGCTTATTCGCGATCGTTTCGCATAAACAAGGAGCTATTTGCATGCAATCACTATTCGAAGGTTTGAAATACCAGAACCTATGGAATTACTTTTATCAACTCTCCCAGATACCCAGGGAGTCGGGCAACGAGGAAGGTGTTCGCCAATTCCTATTGGAGTTTGCAAAGGAACACAATCTGGAGGCCATTGTCGATACCATAGGGAATGTCATTCTCCGCAAGAAGGCTTATCCTGGATATGAAAACCGTCCTTCGGTTGCATTGCAGGGACATATGGACATGGTCTGCGTAAAGACAGAAGAGAGCGACCACGACTTCGACACCGACCCTATCACGTTAGTGCGGGAAGGCGACATCCTGCGCGCCAAGGATACCACCCTCGGTGGCGACAATGGCATTGCCGTGGCTATGGCCATGGACATACTCGCAGATCCCAAAGCGAAGCATGGTCCTTTGGAAGCTATCTTCACCGTAAGCGAAGAGACCGGCCTTACCGGAGCATTTAATATCGAAAAGGAACTCATCCAAAGCAGGCTCCTGATCAATTTGGATAGTGAAGAGGAAGGTGTGCTCTATATCGGGTGTGCAGGAGGCCTTGAGGTCGATGCCTCTCTCAAGGCTGATATGCAAACCATCCCTTCGGACTATGTAGGATTTA
This sequence comes from Spirochaetales bacterium, assembly GCA_012838275.1. Classification (GTDB taxonomy): domain Bacteria; phylum Spirochaetota; class Spirochaetia; order Sphaerochaetales; family Sphaerochaetaceae; genus Sphaerochaeta. The sequence continues at coordinate 932 of DUPO01000127.1, read as the reverse complement.
CCCTCTCAGTGACCGGCTTGCTTGGCGGACACAGCGGAGGAGAGATCCACAAGCAGCGGGCAAATGCCATCAAGGCAGCTGCAAGGGCACTCTCAGCGGTAAAGACAAAGATGTTGTTTGCCGCCTCTGGAGGAAGCAAACGAAATGTAATCCCTTCCCTCTGTACCGTAAGCTTCGCATCCCCCTCCTCTGATTCAAAGGCTGTTGAACAAGCCGTACTCAAGTGTTCCAAGGAACTGCAGGATGAGTACTCCATCAGCGATCCCGGAATCAGATTGGACCTCGTCAAGACCGACAAACCCACGAAGGCAGCCTCTGCCAAACAAAGCGAGGCGTTCATCAGAAGTCTCTATATCGCTCCCCATGGGGTCGATGCAATGAGCATGACCATTGAAGGGGTCGTAGAGACCTCCTCCAATCTTGCGATCCTGGAGTTTTCTGATGGTGAGTTCTCTGTTACAAGCAGCCACCGCTCATCAATCCTTTCCTCTCGTGATGACATCGCCCATAGGATGGGAGAGGCGATGAAAAGCGGAGGTGCCACGGTGGAGTATGTGGGGGCCTACCCTTCATGGAAGCCTAATCCAGACTCTGCCCTCACCAAGTTCTGTGCCAAGGCGTATGAAGAGTTTTCCGGCAAGAAGAGTCATATCACAGCCATTCATGCCGGTCTTGAATGCGGCATAATAAACAGCAGGGTCCCTGGTATGGACTCGGTCTCCTTTGGTCCTGACATGTATGATGTCCACTCGGTAAAAGAGAGGCTCTCTCTCTCCTCCGTAGAGAGGATCATGGGCTTTACCCGCCATCTGCTCTCCATCATTGAGTGACCATACCTAGCTAAACAATGCTTAGATACAAAGAGAGGGCATCCCAATGCTAGGATGCCTTCTCTATGCATACGATTATTATGTAAAGCAGGTCATATGATG
>DUPO01000126.1 GCA_012838275.1 Spirochaetales bacterium | reverse complement strand
GGTGCAAAGAGATATAGTCTGCATGTTCCACAGCGGCTTCAGGGGTCACCTTCATCTCAGCATGAGGTGAAGATTGCACATACTTGTCGTATGCGATCACATCCATGCCAAAAGCCTTGGCAAGGACGGCTACGCGACTGGCAATGTTGCCGATACCAAAAAGGCAAAGGGTCTTGCCATACAGCTCATTGCGTTTGGTGTTCTTGAGCCACTGCCCATGTTTCATACCCTCATGATAGGTTGGAAGGTGACTGGGGGTGCTGATCATCAGGGTAAAGGCAAGTTCGGCAACTGCAATGGAGGAAGACTTGGGAGTATTGCGGACAATAATCCCCTTGCTCTCAGCATATTCTTTGTCAATGTTGTCTATACCTACGCCACCGCGTATGATCAACTTGAGATTTGGTGCACCGTCGATATACTCTTTGGTACATTTGGTCTTGCTGCGGACCAGCACAATATGCGCTTCTTTGAGACGGCTCTTGTCCGTCGTCACTTCGCCAAACGCCTCCAAACGTGGGCCGAGCGAAGCATCGAAGGCATCTGAAATAAGTATTAGCATGATTTTCATTCCTCTCTTTGCATTTCTTCACAGGTATACGCCTATGTTGATAATCTTCAAATAGGATTGTACACTAAAAAATGGGGGTTTGTCTAATTTATTTTGTTTATTTTTTATATATTGAGCAAAATTGTTGCTCTATGTTGCTGGATAGCCAGAAATAACAGGTTTTATCCTTATATAACAAACCGCCGGCGAACCGGCGGATATATACTTAGTAACTCTTGGAAACGTGCAATTTCCTAACCTTTTTCATCTGCTTGCGTATTGCAGCTTTCTTTTTCCTGTTAAGGATGGTGGAGGGTTTTTCGAAGTATTCCCGCTTTTTCCATTCACGGATGATTCCTTCTTTTTCTACCATGCGTTTAAAACGCTTGATTGACTTTTCCAAAGGTTCATTGTCATCAACTTTTACATATGCCATATATTACTACTCACCCCCTCTCCCGATTACTGGGTCTAAACTGCTAAATCAGAATGCCTCAAACATAGCTTGTATGTCAAGCCTCTGGTTATATTCTCTTACATCAGAGATATACATATCATACCATGTATCGATTCTTTGTTAAACCTTGGCATCTTCCTTCTTGTCCGCTTCGGTCTTGAGGTCAAGAATGGTAATCTGCAAGGATGCCTGATTTCGATAATAATTGCGCCCGAGGCGGAACGCCACATCCACAATCGAGCCCTTGTCAAAATCCCGCCCCACGCGATCAGCGGCACTCCAATAGAGGGCGGGCCACTTGTACTTGCCGAACGCCAGCGTAAGCTTCAGGTGACGTGGTCCCCCCTTATGGTTGTTCATAAACTGTATGTCCTCGATAAGAGCTTCCTCCATCATAAGGACCAATGGAGGGTTCTTCTCCCCAAATGGTTCGAAGAACTCCACCACCTTGATGATTTCAGGGGTCATGTAGGCAACAGGTAGGGTGCAATCGATCAGAATGGAGTCATCAACCTCTTGCAGGCAATCCATATGGTCGATCTCTTCCATGACACGCTTCTTGAACAGGGGCAGATTCTCCACATCCATAGAGAACCCTGCAGCACAGGCATGCCCGCCAAAGTCGAGGAACAGGTCCTCAAAGACTGAGAGGAACTCCCGTCCATTGAACTCGACGGGGCTGCGCATGGAGGCGGAGACCCGAGTCCCTCCAATCGTGGCCAAGACAATCGCAGGAGCATTGAACTGCTTCATGAGGCGGCTGGCCATTACGCCGGTTATCCCCCTGCTCAAAGAGGAATCCTCCACCACAACCAGCTTGGAGCCCGTTTGTTCGTAGCTTTCCTTGGCTTGGGAGGCCAGCCGTTCCCAAGCATCCTCACCCATTTTCTGTCGCTCCTTGTTTAGCGCCAGCAACTCTCCGGCAAGTTCCTCGGCCCTGCCCAAATCTGGAGCAAGCAGCATATCGACAGCCAAGGATGGTTTGCCCATCCGCCCTGAAGCATTGATGACAGGAGATATCTGCCATGAGATATCACTGGTAGAAAGGACTTTTCCTAATAGGTTTTGCATTGTGAAGAGTGGTAGCAAGGCCTCTCTTTTACCTGATGCGAGCACTTTGAGCCCACGCTTCACCAAAAGACGGTTCTCGTCCTCCATGGGCATGAGGTCGGCGATGGTCCCGATGGCCACAAGGTCAAGAATCGCATCATAGCCGCTGTCCAAAAGAGGATGTTTTTTTATGGAGTATGCGCTGAAGAGCGAAAACAGCACTTGAAGTTCATCCCGCCCGTGCACACTATACTTCAGCGCCCTACTGATATTCGAAAGGGCAAAGAGCCCCTTGCCCTTTATCATGGGCATGACACTCTCCATCTCGGGGCGCATATCAACAAGGTGTATCTCAACGCTCTTACCAAAAGCCTGCCGGAGCTGGGCCAGTTCGGAAGCGGCATCCAAGACAAGGATAGGCACACCGGCAGAGAGGAATTTTAGGACCTTGCTCTGCGAGGGGGTAAGCAGCCCTGGATTTATCTCCTCTATTACCCGGTCAGTGACCAGAAGATTCTCCACCTTCATGGCCTGGATGATAACAGTGTCATGGCCGGGCTGTGCATGCAGCAGGATACACTCCTCATGGTAAAAATCGGTCTGGCTGAAACGTAATGCCCAGATTACCTTGGCGACCACACCACAGCCGGCAAGATGTTCGAAGGGATAGCCGCAACCGCTTATCTTAGGGTCTATGATAGCCAAAGCCGGAGGAAGGTCCTCGCCGGCAAGATGGTGGTCAAGCACAATGGTGTCGATGCCCAAGGAGTGGGCATGCGCTATCTCGCTGTTATTGGAGATGCCGCAGTCAACGGTGATGATGAGCGTCACATCCTCTTCATAGGCTAGGTCGACCCCTTCCATGGTCAGCCCGTATGGCTCATCACCTTCGGGGACCTTGTAGGACACCTCTATGCCCATCCGCTGCAACTCCTGGACCAACAGGGCCGTACTGGTGATGCCGTCGACATCACGGTCGCCAAAGACCCGAACACGCTCCCCTTCCGTAGCGGAGCCATTTATCCTGTCGACGACCTCTTCCATGTCATCAAAAAGAAACGGGTTATGCAGGTAGGTAAGTTCACTCTCAAGATGAAACTTCACCTGATCGGGTGAGGTCAGACCGCGCCTGACCATAATCGAAGAAGTCAAGGGGTCCAAACCATACTGCTCATGCAGATGCTTCACGTCCTGGGACGCAACAGCCTTTTTTTTCCATTCCATATGTATATAACAACCTTACAATAAATTTTCTCAATCAAAACAGGGTCTCTAGCATCCCACCCGAAAGGGTCTTCAGCTCCTTGCCACTTATCAGGGCGGCATAGCGCAACATGTACGCCTTAATGCGGAGAGTGGCACGGTCGCTGAGATTTACAGCTACAGATGCATGGAAGTCCATCCCCTTGGTAAGAGTCAGGTACCTTCTAGCGCCAGGGCCAAGGACCAAGTCGGAGTCCAAAGTGGCACAAGAGACGCAGCAGGGACTACCCATCTGCGAGTTGAACCTGAGGATCTCTTCGGGGCCGTAGGGGCGTTCGCAAAGCGGGCAGCGGCTAAAGTCTGCCTGAAGCCCGCAAACGTCCAGAAGCCTCAAAACGAATTGGATAAGAATTCGAGCGACAAGGTCCTGGTGGGAACAGAGCATGTCGAGGGCCTTGCTCAACAGACCATACTGGGAAGCACTGTCCCCTCCGTTCGTGTTGATGACCAGCTCACAAAAAAACAAGGCGGCATAGTTTGCACTCAGATCAGTGCGGATCTCATCATGGGTAGCGATGAGTTGGACATCCTTGAGCGTATAGTCACGTTTTACCGGGTTGTAGTAGAGGAAAAACTGCCCATCGGAGAATACATCCCCCTTCACAGCCTTAATCGATTTCCTCGCCCCATAACTGACTACATCAATGAGGCCGAAATCGACCGTCAACAGCTTGAGCCTGCGGTTCATCTGTCCGTACCGTATGCTATGCACTACAATTGCCAAGGACGATACGTTTCGTTCCATGAACCCTCCAAATCAAGAGTAGATCAGTGAGGGTAAAAAATCAACTGGTTGGAAGATCGTCTTTCCTGTGGTATGCTTTTCGCCATGAAACGTCTTGTGCTTTCCTTACTTCTAGCAACCATGACCCTCACTGCCCTCCTTGGCTACAGTGTGGATGAAAGACGTGTGCAGGAACAGCCTTTTGACAGCGAAGTGGAACTGGGAAAAATTGACTTTTCCAAACCCCTGGCGCCAAACCAGTTGGAATGGGTTGAACAAGCGACCATATCTCTTCTTACCGTAGGAAGCGGTGATCCCCTATATGCCTGGTTCGGGCACAGTGCCCTCATCATCGGCCAACCTTCCGGTGGGCAAGTGATGTATGACTATGGGGTTTTTGATCCCAATCAGAAAAACTTTTATCTGAATTTTGCCCGAGGACGGATGTATTACTCGGTATGGGAGAGCGGTGCATCGTGGAGGATTGAGGATGCATTGGCAGAGAAGCGGGATGTGAAGCTCATCGAACTCGAACTGACACCCGAAGCAAAGCTTGCCACCATCAAGTTCCTTCAGAACAATGCGAAAGAGGAGAACAGCACCTACCTCTACCACTTCTACTACGACAACTGTGCAACCAGGATCCGCGATATCCTCAATGCCGCCACCGATGGGGAGTTTCGCAGTTGGGCAGAAGAGCAACCCACCTCCACCAGCTACCGCCAGTTTGTCCAGCGCTATATGAGTCACTCCCCAGCTATCTTCTGGGCCCTTGATTTTCTCCAGGGAAAAACCATAGACCGACCCTTGAATCGCTATGAAGAGATGTTCCTTCCTGAGAGTCTCCACCAGGCGGTGCTGGACTTCTCCCCTTTTCTCGCCGACGAGCATATTCTTCAGGATACCAGTTCTGATGGGGTCAGATTCAGAGCCCATACAAAGAATGTCAACCATGACTGGGCGTACGCTCTCTTTGGCATCCTGCTGGCCCTGTCGCTCTATGCCCTGGGCAGGCGCCATCAGAGGATAGCCTCATGTATCTATGGCATATTGCTGTTCGCATTAGGCTTGCTGGGCAGCATCCTACTCTTCATGATGACCTTCTCCGACATGGATATGACATGGTTCAATGAGAATATCGTGCTGATGAATCCCCTGCTCTTTATCGGCATGGGTTCGGCCTTCGCCTACACATTCTCAGGAAAAAGGAAGGGGAAGATTGCTAAAAGAACCTTTCAAGGGGTGTTTATACTCTGTATAGCTCTTGTTGTGGCTAAGGGTCTGCTGCCATCCCTACTCATACAGGACAACCTGAAGATCATCCTGCTGCTCCTACCGATTGCCCTGTCAGGGGCGACCTTTCATGGCTGGGGCGACCGAAAAAAGCTCTAACTCCTGCATTTCCAGCCGTTTGGCTGCAATCGCTGCAAGGAATCCCCCTATCTGGATGTTATAGAAAAGGGCTTTCTCATTATATCTGTCCAGATGCGGTGCCATCTCCTGCTCCGCTTCATATATCTTTTCAAAGTATGCGGCATAAAGGGGATATTCAGGGTGGGTGAACACCTTCTTCTGCAGCAGTGTCAGTTCCTTATCAAGGGTGACATAGAGGGAGCTCATAGCAGAGGGGGGCAGCCCCTTCTCATACGAGTCCAACACACTGCTGAAAGGCTCGGCCAAAGAGCGATCGTCCAGAAGACCTACCAAGGTTATCGAGTACTCGAACCGCTCATCCATCGATCCCATGACCTTATCGAGATAGACATTCGCTTCCCGTCGGTATTTTTTCAACCTGGAGACGTTGTTCTGATCAATCGCCACAACAGCAAATACCAGCAGAAACACTATGACCGCAATGCTGATGACAGCACTGCGGCGGTTAGGAAACATCGGCTTACCTTTACTTCTTGAGGACAATCTTAGTTCCTTTGCCTTCATAAAGAGCTCCGTACAGGTGCTCGGGATCGGTGATGAGACCGGTGTTGCCGGTACTCTTCACAAAATCTACAATGGCCTGGACCTTCGGCAACATGCTGCCCGGAGCAAAATGACCTTCACTTATGTACTGTTCAGCCTCCTCGACAGAGAGCGTATCCAGGGTCTTCTGGTTGGGCTTGCCATAGTTCAGGCAGACTTTTTCCACAGCTGTGGAGATGACGAAGAGGTCAGCCTTCAGCTCCTTGGCCATCAGGGCGGCAGCGAGATCCTTGTCAATGACAGCTTCCCTGCCGCTAAGGTCGCCCTTAGCGTCACGTACCACGGGGATTCCCCCGCCACCTGCTGCAATGACAATGACCTTATTGTCCAACAGGGTCTTTATGGTCTCTATTTCAACGATGGCAACCGGTTTGGGACTGGCCACGACACGACGGTAGCCGCGTCCTGCATCCTCGACACAGACCCAGCCATCATGCTCTTCCCGTCGCTTGGCGTCTTCGCTTGTCATGAAGGAGCCGATTGGCTTGGTGGGGCTCTGAAAGGAAGGGTCACTGTCAGAGACCTCAACCTGGGTGACAATGGTTGCTACATTCGGTCGTATTCCCGCCTTGTTGAACTCATTGTTCAGGGCCATCTGCAACTGATAGCCAATGGCACCTTGGGTGTCTGCAACACAGCTGTCCAAAGGAACTGAATGAAGAATGGAGCGGGAAAATTCTGCACGAAGCAGGACAAAGCCAACTTGAGGACCGTTTCCATGGGCTATGACTACCCTGTGACCCGCTTCAACAAGCTTTACAATATGAGCCGCAGTCTTACGGGCAGCCTCGTACTGGGCTTTGACCGTTACGTGTTTTGCATCTTCGATGAGTGAGTTACCACCTATTGCGATAACTATAAGCTTACTATCCATCCAGATTTCCTTCCTTGTTCAAAATTTCTTATTTATCATAGCACGGATGCTACAGGATTACAGACCGTTTTTTTAAGAATTGTCTCATTTTTCCAAAGTTTTCCCCCAGCATTTGACCCTGCTCACCTCTTTCTGGTAAACTCCGCCCCAATGAGGTGACAATGCAAGAAACAACTAGTCTGGACAGGAAAGAGATGTTCCTGTTTGCGCTTTATATTACCAGTATGGTCCTGGTCAACACCATAGGATCGAAGATCATTACCCTGTTCGGAGTACGGGTCTCTGTGGGAATCTTCTTCATGCCGGTACTATTTCTGGTCACCGACGTTGTGGCAGAGGTGAAGGGTCACAAGGATGCCGCCCTTTTTGTAAGGATGTCGATCATAATGTTGGCCCTTCTGTTTGTCATGACAGGCATCAGTGTGAAGATAGCCCCACACCCCACATGGGACCTGCAGGAACAGTATCAGCAAGTGTTCGGCATGAGCATGCGCATGAGCCTCGCCTCCCTGGCAAGCTTTGCAGTCAGCCAGAACATAGACATCAGGATTTTCATGCTGTTCAAGAAGTTGAGCAAAGGGAAAAACCTCTGGTTGCGTAACAATCTCAGTACTATGGTAAGTCAGTTTGTGGATACGGTGATCTTCATGTTCATCGCTTTCTACCATCTTACCCCTAAATTTACTGTCGCCTATGTGTTCTCCCTGATCATACCCTATTGGATATTCAAGGTGATATTTGCCCTGATCGATACGCCCTTCTGTTATTTGGGGGTGAAATGGCTTTCCAAAAAGGATTAGCCGCTTTCCTTCTGCAAAAAGTTTGATTATCTTAAGATTGGGCAGCGAGATATCCTGCCCAAGTATTTGTATATATATGGAGGCGCTATGTCAGACAAAGAACTGTTGCCAATCGAGCAACTGCTTCCCAATAATTTGTTTATCCTTCCAGTAACCGGCAACCCCGTGTTCCCTGGATTGTTCACTCCCCTTATGATCACCGACAATCAGGATGTTGAGATTGTCAACCAAGCCATCAAGCACGGGGGGTTCCTCGGACTCTTGCTGGTCAAGGAAGACTCGGACCAGGAAGAGTATTCACAGGATAACCTTTACACTGTTGGAACTGTTGCGAAAATCGTAAAAAAAATAAAACTCCCCGACGGGGGGATAAGCATTTTCATCTCTACTCTCAAACGTTTTGCGACCAAGCAATACTATCCCAGCGGCCCCTATCTGGTGGCTGAAGTCTCTTACCTTGAGGATATCGAGGATGAGCCTGAGGAGTTGAGGGCATGGACCAGACTCCTGCTTACGGAGATGAAAACTCTCACAAAGAACAATCAGCTCTTCAGTGAAGAGATGCGGTTGAATATGGTCAATATTGACCACCCGGGAAAACTTGCAGACTTCATTGCGAGCATCCTAAATGTTGACCGAAAGGAACAACAAGGGATCCTTGAGACCCTAGTGGTTCGCAAGCGCATTGAAAAGGTGTTGGTTTTCATAAAGAACGAGCAGAATATTGCCCAGGTCCAGGCTAAGATCCAGGCCAGGGTCAATCAGAAGCTTGAGAAGAACCAGCGGGAATATTTCTTGCGTGAGGAGCTCAAGTCCATCCAGCAGGAGCTCGGACTTACCACCAATCCCAAGGTTGAGCTCATCAACCGCCTGAAGAAAAAATTCAAGGACCTCCCCCTCTCGGCTGAAGCCAAGGAGACGGTGGACCGTGAGATGTCACGCCTTGAGGCTATTGATCCCAGCAGTCCCGAGTATACGATCACACGGACCTATTTGGAGATCATTAGCGACCTGCCGTGGAAGGAGCCCAAGAGTGAAAGCTTCAGCATCAACAGTGCTCGGAAGATACTCGAGAGGGACCACTACGGCTTGAAGGATGTAAAAGACAGAATCCTTGAGTTCCTTGCTGTGCGTAGAAAGAAAAAGGACACCAAGGGTTCGATTATCTGCCTTGTAGGCCCCCCAGGAGTCGGTAAGACCAGTGTGGGTATCTCCATCGCACGTTCGCTGAAGAAGGAGTATTTCCGATTCTCCGTCGGAGGAATGAATGATGAGAGTGAAATCAAGGGCCACAGAAGGACCTATATCGGGGCGATGCCCGGCAAGATTATTCAGGGATTGAGGATTACCAAGGCAAAGAACCCTGTCTTCCTCATCGATGAGATAGACAAGATGGGAGTCTCCTATCAGGGCGACCCTGCCAGTGCCCTGCTCGAGGTCCTTGATCCCGAGCAGAACTCCACTTTTAGGGACACCTATCTGGACATCCCCTTCGATGCCTCTGAAATCCTCTTCATCTGTACGGCAAACACCTTGGAGACAATCCCAAGGCCTCTGCTTGACCGCATGGAGATTATCAACATTTCCGGCTATACCAGTGAGGAAAAGCTCGCCATCGGCAAGAAATACCTTGTTCCCAAGTCATTGGAAAAACATGGGCTTGTAAAGGACGAGATTCGCTACACCCCCACAATCCTCCGCAAGATTGCTGAGGAGTATGCAAGGGAAGCTGGAGTACGTAACTTTGAGAAGTCCCTGCATAAGATCAACCGAAAGGTTGCACTTCTGCTTGAAGAGAACCCGGAGACCGAGCTGCCCGTCAAGATCGATGACAAGAGACTCATAGAATTCCTTGGACAGCCTATCTTTGTCGAAGATGAGATCCGTGTCGCGGACAAACCCGGCTTGGCAATCGGACTGGCATGGACCAGCATGGGAGGGGATACCCTCATCATCGAGGCCCAGAACACCCCTGGTAAGGGCGAAATCAAACTTACCGGCCAGCTTGGTGATGTGATGCAGGAGTCTGCCAACATCGCCTACACCTGGCTCAAGGCACATGCCGTCGACCACAAGATAGACATGAGCTGGTTTGAAAACAATGCAATCCACGTGCACGTGCCTGAAGGCGCCACCCCCAAGGACGGACCCTCAGCCGGAATCACCATGACTGTTGCCCTTTACTCGCTGGTCACCGGCCAGACGATAAGGAAGAACCTGGCGATGACAGGTGAGACTACCCTCAAGGGCAAGGTAATGCCCATCGGAGGCTTGAAGGAGAAGGTGCTTGCTGCGAGAAGGAACAAGATCGATACGATTCTCATTCCCAAATTCAACAAGCGCGACCTCGACGAGCTCGATGAGACAGTGACCAAAGGCATAGAGTTCCACCTGGTTTCCACCATGGAGGAGGTCCTTGGCCATGCATTCCCCGATGACGAGAAGCGCAAGGCCATGCCACCGATCGTCCCCAAGACTCCAACGAGAGACACCACTGAAGTAGTGGCGATTTCCAAGGCGGTCGCCGAGGCGGTCAGGGAGGCATTGCGTGAGCGTTGAGTTATTGAGCCCAGCGGGCAATATGGAGAAGCTGAGGGTGGCGTTTGCCTATGGTGCCGACGCCGCCTACATGGGCTTCACTGACTTTTCCCTTCGTGCCAATGCACAGAACTTCAGCGAGAGTGATCTTGCTGAAGTTCAGCTTTTGAAAGAGCAAAGCGGGAAAAAAATATACTGTACAATGAACATCCTCTTTGGGGAGAGCGAACTTGAAGAGCTGAAGGGGCAACTGCTAACCATCAGAAGCTGGCCCTTCGATGCCTTCATAATAAGCGATATAGGTTTGGTACCCATCCTGAAGGATGCTTTCGGGGATCAGGTCGAACTGCACCTGTCAACACAAGCTAGCTGCATCAACAGCAGCAGTGCGGCGATGTATCACCAGATGGGCTTCTCCAGGGTCATCCTGGGTAGGGAAACTTCCCTCGCTGACATCAGGAAAATCAAGGCTGCGGTCCCTACCCTGCAGCTGGAGACCTTTGTCCACGGGGCGATGTGTATGGCCTATTCGGGTAGATGCCTGCTCTCCAGCCATCTTACCGGGCGCAGTGCGAACCAGGGTGACTGCTCACACACCTGCAGGTGGAACTATCGTCTGGCGGAAAAACTGCAGAGTGGCGATCTTGCATTGGAAGAGGGACAACGCGAAGGAGTCTACTACCCCATCGCCGAACAGGACGGGTACACTACCATCCTCTCATCGAAAGACCTCTGTATGATAGACCATGTCCAAGAACTCCTCGATGCGGGAATAGACTCCCTGAAGATCGAAGGAAGGATGAAAAGCAGTTATTATGTGGCAGTGGTAACCCGTGCGTATCGCAAGGCGATAGACGCTGCCTACACAGATGATACGAGCTGGAAAGCATACCGGAACGATCTGATGAACATCAGCCACCGTGAGTACTCCACCGGCTTCTTCTTTGGCCGAGGTCCTGTAGACCCAACCATGGGAACCTCCATCGACAAAAGCACTGAAAGCGGATATCTGCAACACTATCTCTTTTGCGGTTTCATTGGCGATAAGGTCAAAGATGATACCTACGCCCTCTCTCTTCGCAACCAGATCAGAGAGGGACAGACTTTGGAGTATATCGGATCGGACATCCTTTTCTTGGAAGACTCCTCTTTTTCCTTGCTGGATGAAAACTTTGAGAAGGTCGCCCAAGCTGACCACGGGAAGGTCCAATACCTAGTTACTGACAAGCCTTTGTCCAAAGGGTATATCATCCGGCGACTTTCTATGGTTAAATAAGGGATATGATCAGGCGCATCGCTATTATTCTGAGTATTAGTATTCTTTCCCTTCACGGGATATTTGGAACCGAGCTTACCGACGGGTTCTCTTTTTTAAAAAAGGACCCCCTTTTTATCGAGTTCATGTCAGCGGTAAAAACCGATGGTTGCATTGAAAAGGCAGAGCAGGTTCGCCAGCTTCTCTATGCACAGGACGAGGGCGAGCCGGAGAGAACCATCAAGAGGATTCGTATTGATACCTCTCTTGCACGCCTCTATGTAGAGCTCGGTGGCAAAAATAAGGAGAGGGCTGAAGAGTTGCTTAAAGGGGCTGAGCAGCAGCTGAAAGATCTGGACGGCAACTCCTTCCATGCCCTTATCCTCGGATCTGAAATCGATGGGGTCTGGTATCTGCACAACCCAAAGAGCCTAGGTAAAGGGATGGCCAGCTCCCGAAAGATCAACAAGGCTTTCAAGGAGTTCCCCCAGGAGGTTTCCTCACAGCTGTTAAAGGCAAACAGCATGCTCTATGCCCCCTCATTTGCTGGTGGTGACATCACCGGCGCATTGAATATGTTTCTTGCCATCATGCAGGAGGCAGGTGATCAGCTTGCACCATGGGACCGCTCATCGCTGTACAGCGGGATAGGTATCGCATGCTTCAAGCTGAAAGATTATCAGAACGCAAAGGGTTATCTCGCCGCTGCCAAAGCCATTTACCCATTTGATGCTGTTTTGGACGATTATATTGCACAAGTGGAGAAAGCGTTGTGAGTATACTGTATGCATCCCTTATCCTTATCGTCGGCCTCTGGGCCACCCTTCTCTCCCTATCCAACAGACGGGTCATGGAGAAGCTGAAGCGCCCGGCGGACCTCTGTGGAAACCCTCTTGTTTCCATTGCAATACCGGCACGCAATGAGGAACATTTCATCCAAGCCTGCGTATCCTCTCTGATCAACCAGAGCTATGAAAACATTGAGATACTTATTCTGGACGACAACTCCACGGACAACACAGCAAAGGAAGTCCGACTCCTGCAGAGCCAAGAGCCTCGGGTGAGGATAATCAAAGGCAAGCCTCTCAAGAAAGGGTGGCGTGGCAAACTTTATGCAATGCAGCAGCTGTATGAAGAGAGCAAGGGGGAATACATCCTCTATACCGATGCCGATACCGTACACAATCCCAAAAGCGTGGAGTATGGGCTGGGCATCCTCATAAATGAACAGGCATCTATGGTAAGCGGCTACCCAAAGCAAATTGGTAAGGGCCTGTGGGTGCAGACCCTGGTAAGCGCTATGCTTTTCAACACAGTACTCTACATGCCGCTTCGATTACAGCACAAAAGGCAATGGACCCCTTTCGCAATGGCTATCGGACAGTATCTTTTCCTTAACCGGAAGGTACTTGATGATATTGACGGGTTCACTTCAATATCCTCGGTCATCTGTGATGATGTGATGCTGGCACGGGCGTGCACCAGGACAGGTCACAAATACATTTTTGCCGACATGAAGGATGCCCTCTCTTGCAAGATGTTCTCCACTTTCAAGGGAG
>DUPO01000125.1 GCA_012838275.1 Spirochaetales bacterium | reverse complement strand
TAGCAGAAGGCGACCCGTCGGGTCGCCTTCTTATATATGTATCAGACAAAGTCCTGCCTGTTATGCTACGGTTTTCGAGGAGAGCAGCCTTGCCATAAAGCGGCCAAGCGCCTTCCCGAAGTTTGCGTCATAGCTGATGACAGCTTCGTAGACACCGACTTCCCTTCCCTGCTCCAGACTTAGGTAGTAGAGGTGGTCACAGATCTCAAAGAACACATCGGCCCTTCTCCTTCCGGGAAAACTCATCTGAGTTGTCCAATTCTCCATCACCTGACTGATGGGCTGATAAATATTGCTCATCCAAGAGAAGGTCGCTTCATCCCAGGTAATATCAATTTTCAAATTCTTTCCTAAGAAGTATCTATGGCCTTCAATATGTGCCTCAAGTCTATTATAATCTGAATCAAGGAACATATCGGTATCCTTTATCAGAAAATTAATACTATCTCTTTTTGTATTGTTGTTGTCTTTCATGCTAATGCTCCTTTTCAAGTTCTTTAATCTATATGTCTATTATATCTATTTAATAAAACTTGTGCAACCTAACACACCTCTATGGTATATCATTGTTCCGTCCTTTATTTGTATTATACAGCGCTTTTTATTACATGGTACTACGATTTGTATATTCCTGTTACAGTTCTGTCTACAAAGAAAAGCCCTCTCTTCAATTTCTTGAAGAGAGGGCAGGAAACACTTGAAAGGAGACGAAACATTATTTCTTGTTGAATAGGGCACCTACTGCATCCCAGTCAACAACATCCCAAAAAGCTTTAACATAATCACCTCTAAGATTCTTATACTTGAGGTAGTACGCATGTTCCCACACATCGATGCCAAGAATCGGCTTGTCACCCTTCTTGTCCATCAGTGGGTTATCCTGGTTAGGATAGGAGGCGACTGTAAGCTTGCCATCCTTGTTGACGGAAAGGAAAGCCCACCCGGATCCGAAACGAGACAATGCAGCCTTGCTCATTGCATCCTTTAGGGATTCGAGGCTTCCAAAATCTTTTTTGATACTCTCATCCAACTTGCCTGTAGGCTTCTTTGCCCCATTAGGAGCAATGGTTGAGAAATACAGGTTGTGGTTGTAAAAGCCTCCCCCATTATTACGAACAGCTGTACGGAGATTCGTATCAGAGATGGAATCCAGATTACCAAGAATCTGTTCAATGGATTTGTTAGCAAGAGAAGAGTCCTTCTCTACGGCAGCATTTAAATTGTTAGTATAGCCTGCATGGTGTTTGGTGTAGTGTGTTTCCATGGTAAGTTTGTCAATGTGCGGCTCGAGCTTACCAAAGTCATATGGTAGTGAGTACTGTGAAAACATAATAAAACCTCCAGGTTTTTGTAATTCCTAGTTTAATACTAGGTTATTTATACTATACTAATAATCCCATTATATGGCAAGCCCTACAATGGTATCTTGCACAACAATATTGCTACCACGCTACTCGTATGGATCGAGAATCCCACAAATTCCCTATACCATCTTTACCTTTTTATAATTTTGGGATATTGTTCCACCGTTACAACACGCGCCAATAGCTCAGTTGGATAGAGCAACTGCCTTCTAAGCAGTAGGTCGTAGGTTCGATTCCTACTTGGCGTAGTAGCAGCAAAACAACCACCATGACAAGTTTATTGGTGGTTGTTTTTATTTATCTCTTTTTGAAGAAGCGGGATCGGGTGTAAAACCCCCTATTCTCTTGACGCCTCCATTTCTTACCCATACAATAAATTCATGAAAGTCCGATGGTTTCTTATTATAACTCTCCTAGTCCTTTGCATGGGATTTCTTAGTGCAAAGCAGGAAGTCACCATAACTTCGTCTTACATTACTGAACCTTTTTTGCAATTCAATTATGGCCCGCCACCTGTATTGGCAGGATACAACAGTGCAGACACAAAGATTTATCCCTCCAATTTGTGTGTTTTGTTAGGCACACTGACCTTGGAGACCGATGGTAACAACTTGTTCGATCCAGCGCTCATCCATATAAACGTAAGCACCAACACATACATTCAAGGCTACGTCAAGGATCCTGGTACCGGGCAGATTGTTTATGCAGATGCGATCCCAGTCACCCTAAGGGCAATATCAGTGACAAAGAAGGGGATCAGCTCTGTTATCGTAGAAAATGGCAGCATCGACCTTGTCCCAGACTCCAATGGAAATGTGCTGGGCAACGCTTCATCAATGCCCATCTATATCGTGATAATAGCCCCGGATATGGGATATAACTATTACATTCCTGGAGTCGTCTACTCCTTGAGTGAAAATAGCACCATCGGTTCTTTTGGTGTTTCCGCTGTAGGACAAGGACAAGAACCGTTTGTCGACATTCCCGTTGAAGTTGATCATAGTGGAGCCCCGACAACCGATGCCCCGTTCATTCCCGGGGCCACTGCCCCTGGAAGCGATTTGGATATTCCTTTTGGTGGTGGTGGATTTGAATTCGATCATTATTATGTATTTTCCATCATAAACAATCCGGCTGAGTTTGACATATACCAAGCCATCTCAGGAATACACCAAACCGTTGCAACAGCTCAACTGCAAGTCTTAGAAGCACAGCCCAGCACTGAGTATGGTGTGGAGATAGCCTTCTCCAGCAAAGATCCTACAGGGTTCAAACTGCACCTCAACGACGACCTCTCTGAATATGCTATTCCTTATCAGCTCTTCTATGGCCAAAACAACACTCCGATCCCACACGCTCAGTTTATCATTTGGGATGGGCTGATCTCCAACACAAACACCAACGCTTCTGCCACTATGGAAAAAACCATAACAGTGCTTGTGAATGATGGCTCTGAAGCTTCGGGGGCCCCACAAGGTCATTACAGTGATACGGTAACGGTAAACATAATACCCTTGGATACCATACCCTAAACCTTATTGGGGAGTTTAAAACCGACTCATGATCCTCCTCCCCCCTATTTCCAACAGCCCTGTATCTACCTATCTCAAGGGTGTTTTTCCCTCTTGGCATCAAGACATTCAGGCGCGTAAAAATACGTTAGTCGCTTTGGTGCTATCTGGAGGATCGCCAAACAAAAACATCTTCCTAGCTGCAGTCACAGGGATGAATTCCACTTTATGGAAACACTACTGCTCCCTTAGGCCGATTTGTCTATATTTGCATCCTGTCACTTCTTTCAAGGAATCCCCACTATCCCGATAACCAAGTTTTCCCATGTTTCAAAACCATTGTCATGGTTGGGAACTTCGAGAAATGTAGCTGTCGATCGTATTTGATTTTTTATAGCATGTCTCGTCTATTCTTTTACCATCCAATGTTTTATCAAATTAACCCGGGAATCTAAAGCCTGCAAAACCCTTGACAGTACCTGTAAAATATTCGATAGTCGCAAGTATGTCGTGACGGCTCAGAGGACAAGTTTCTCTGTGATATCTATGCCTGAAACGAGCGGAGGGAATGGAAAAGATTGAAAGGTGTTGAAATTGCAGTAGAACAGGTCTCCAGGGCTTATGGAACTTTTAAGGCACTCG
>DUPO01000124.1 GCA_012838275.1 Spirochaetales bacterium | reverse complement strand
TTCTGCTTTGGCTAAGTGTGGTAGAGTATCTGCAAGGAGTTTGACCATGGCTAAAAAGGGTTTTCTACACCTCTTCCTTTCAGCGCTGACAGCAGCGCTGCTCTCTTTTTTCCTTCTGTATTTCTTCGCTCCGAGCATGAGCACACAGTTTTTGGGGGTGAGCTTTTCAACCCGTAAGGGCTCTGACAACGCCCTTGTGATATCGGCTGTTGACAGCAGTGTCGAACAGATGAAGAACAGTCCTGAATTTACAAAGGAGAGCATCGATAGGTTTCTGGAGCTTGCAAACAGTCCGGAGATGAAGGAAAAGTTCAAAGTCACGGCAAAACAGGGTGTAAGGGAGCTTGATGAAGCTATCAAGACACTCATGGAAAAAGTGAAATGAAGCCTTTTCAAGTGACCTTCCTCGGTACCGGGACAAGCCATGGAATCCCGGTGATCGGTTGCAATTGTCCGGTCTGCCTCTCCTCAGACCCTCATGACAGCAGGTTTCGTAGCAGCATCCTTGTTCAGGATGGCGAGCATTCACTGCTTATCGACACCACTCCGGAGTTTCGCCTGCAAGCTTTGCGGGCAAACCTGAAGAGCCTCGATGCCGTTCTCTATACCCATGACCACGCTGACCATTTCAATGGTATTGATGACCTGCGTGTATTCAGCAAGGAGGGCACCCTCCCTGTCTTCTGTTCGCAAGAGGTCGTCTCCTCCATTACCTCCCGTTTCGGTTATGTGCTGAAGAACTCTTGGGAGGGGGGAGGGATTCCCCACCTCCAGCCAAACAGGCTGGAACCTTATGAGAAGATCCTCATTGCAGGGTTTGAAGTCCAGCCCATTCCGATACGCCATGGATGCAAACTCATCTTCGCATTCCGCATAGGAACGTTCATCTATGCCACAGACAGCAGTGGCATCCCCTCTGAAAGCCTGCCATACTTTGAGGGAGTCGATACCCTGGTGTTGGGGAGTCTGCGCTATGCTCCCCATCCCACTCACTTCAGTGTGGGTGAAGCGACCGCCTTTGCTACGAAAGTTGGGGCCAAACGGGTGTTTCTCACCCATTTGTGCCATGATATACGTCATAGCCAGCTGGAAGCGGAACTTCCTTCTCATATGCATGTGGCTTACGACATGTTACAAATTACCATAGGGGACTAATATGACCAGTGATTCCATGGAGCTGTTCGGCGAACAGGATTTTGACCAGAAGAAATTGGAAAAAGAAGCTTCCTTGCGTCCTCCTGTCGTCATTGAGAAGAGGGAAGAGAAACCTGTTGAGGAGAAAGAGGCTCCGGCCCCGTCGACTCCGAAATCTGAGAAGCAACTCTACATCATCGATGGATATGGCCTTATTTACCGCTCCTACTACGCCTTCATCACCAATCCGATGAAGGATTCTGCGGGGAACAACATTTCTGCCGTCTATGGTTTCTTCACCACGCTGCTGAAGCTGCTGAGGGAGAACAATCCCGACTATATGGTGGTTGCCATGGATAGCCATGGGCCCACCTTCCGTCACGAGATGTACGAGCCCTATAAGGCTAACCGTGAAGCGGCGCCTGAGGACCTGCACTCTCAGGTTCCCATTATCAACTCCATCCTCAAGGCACTGGAGATACCGATGATAGAGATGATGGGCTTTGAGGCCGATGACATCATCGCCACCCTCAGCAAGGAAGCCTCCCGTCATGAGATCGATACGATAATGTTTACCGGAGATAAGGATCTGCTGCAGCTGGTTGATGAAAAAACCTTTGCTTTGCGACCTGCCAAGAAGGGAGAGAATTTCTATCGCCTGATGGGATTTGCAGAGGTTCAAGAGGAGTTTGGCGTCCTGCCTGACCAGGTAGTGGACTACCTCTCCTTGCTGGGAGACTCCTCAGACAACGTTCCTGGGGTTAAGGGTATCGGCGCAAAAGGAGCGTCCAAGCTTCTCCAGCAGTTTGGCAGTTTGGAGGGGATATACAAGAACATACACCTCTGTACAAAAGCAATGCAGAAGAAGCTTGAAGAGGGAAAGGAGCTTGCTCTGCTCAGCAAGAGTCTGGTAAAGCTGAAGTGCGATCTTTTCAAGGTCGACTCCTTCGATACCGAGGAGTACCTGCTTGATGACCTCAACTATAAGGCAGCTATCCCTCTATTTGAAGAGTTGGGAATGAAGAGCATCCCCAGAGAGTTGGACAAGCTCGCAAATGGGGGTGTCGCACCCAAGAAGAAGGACAAGGTCAAGGAATCGATGAAGTCCTCCGATAAGGGGAGCTATGAGGCTGTCGTGACGCTTTCCAGGTTGCGGGAACTCTTTAGTCAGGCAGAGAAGGAGGGGGGCGTCATGGCCTTTGACCTGGAGACCGACTCCCTCGACTCCATGGTTGCCAAGCCCCTCGGGTTCTCATTTTCCTGGGAAGAGGCCATAGCTTACTATGTTCCCATTGTCAGTGAGGGTGAGAGGCTGTTCTCTGATGAGGATATCAAGGAGGTCTTCAAGGAGTACCTCTCCACCGGCAGGCTCTCCTTGGTCGGGCAGAACATCAAGTACGACTACAAGGTGCTGGTCAACTGGGGGGTAACCCCCAAATCCTTGGTATTCGATACCATGGTCGCCGCATGGCTGCTTGAGAGCACAGGGGTCTTCAACATGGACTACCTTGCTGAAAAATATCTTGATTACAAGACACTCGCCTACAAGGACGCCATCCCTAAAGGGAAGAGCGTCGCCGATATTCCCCAGGCTCAAGCTGTCTTCTACGGTGCCGAAGATGCTGACATCACCTTCAGGCTCTATATGTTGTTCAGCAACCTTTTGGTCGCCCGAAACCTCATGTCCCTGATGGAAAACCTTGAGATGCCTCTCTTGCGTATCATCGCAAATATGGAGATCGAGGGTATCTTTCTGGACAGGAGGCTTCTGGAACCTCTGACTGAGGAGTTTGAGGGGAGGCTTGCTGCGATACAAGCGGAAATATTCGCCATTTGTGGGCGTGAGTTCAATCTCAACTCTCCCAAGCAGTTGCAGGAGGTCCTGTTTGTTGAAAGGGGGATTCCTACAGGAGCAAAGACCCGTACGGGCTTCTCCACTGCTACGGATGTGTTGGAGCCTTTGAGCGCTACCTATCCTGAGGTCGCCCTCGTGCTTGAGTACCGGACGCTCAACAAGCTGAAGAGTACCTACATCGACAAGCTCCCTCTGGACATCCTGGAAAGAACAGGAAGGATCCACCCCTCCTTCTCCCAGACAGGGACTGAGACCGGCAGGCTCTCCTGCAAGGATCCAAACCTGCAGAACATTCCGGTAAGGACTGAAGAGGGGAGGCGTATTCGCTCCTCCTTTGTCCCTAAGGAGGGGTTTCTCTTCCTTTCGGCTGACTATTCGCAGATAGAGCTGGTGGTTCTTGCCCATATGGCTGATGACCCCGGTTTGAAAGGTGCGTTTCTCAAAGGCATTGATGTCCATAGCTCGACAGCGTCCCTCATTTTTGACGTACCGCTGGAAGAGGTGACCGCAGAGCAGAGAAGGGTTGCAAAGACCATCAACTTCGGGGTGATGTATGGTATGGGTCCCCATAGCCTTTCTGGGGATTTGAAGATTACCCACGCTGAGGCTAAAGCGTTCATCGATCAGTATTTTGCCCGATACAGTGCGGTCAATGCATTTATAGAGAAAACCCGCGAGGATGCCGCCCTTGAAGCCTCCGTCTCCACACTTCTGGGACACCGTCGGACCATTACCGAGATTAACAGCAGGAACGGAGTGGAGCGGGCGAAGGCTCAGAGGATTGCGGTGAATACCGTTATCCAGGGCAGTGCCGCCGATATCATGAAGCTTGCCATGCTTCGCATCGACAAGGCCCTGAAAGAGCACGCCCCCTCTACCAAGCTGTTGCTGCAGATACATGACGAACTGGTCTTTGAGGTTCCCGAAGGGGAGGTGGAGAAGGTTCGTGCCTTGGTCAAGGAAGCCATGGAGGGGGCGGTAAAGCTCTCCCTGCCCTTGCGAACAAGCATTGAGATAGGGAAAAGTTGGGGAGAGATTCACTGATGACGGTCATCGGTCTGACAGGCAAGGCCGCTGCAGGTAAGAATGCTGTGGCTGATGCGTTTGCAAAACAAGGTGTTGATATCATTGATGTCGACCAGTTGGGTCACCCGGTACTGGAGCAGAGCCAGGCGGTGCTTATCAAGACGTTTGGGGCGGAGATAGTGCAGGGGGGCAAGGTCGACCGCAAGGCCTTGGGTACTCTCGTCTTCTCCGACCCCCAGAAGTTGAAAGCGCTTGAAGAGATTACCCATCCGGCGATGGTCCGGGAGTGCAAACGACTGATCGAAGAAAAAGAGCGAGAGGGAAGCTCTGCGGTCATGATAAATGCCGCACTGCTTTTCAGGATGAATCTTTATCTGTTGTGTGATCATGTGGTTTTTGTAAAGGCCCCGCTTTTCATTAGGTTTTTACGTTCCAGGAGACGGGAAAACACAACTGTGAAGAAATTTTTGGCGAGAGAGAGGGCCCAACAGGATATTCGCCCTGATATATTCCCTCCCTCCCTTCCTGTGCATGTCCTACGCAATGGCTCTGATAAGGCGTTAATTCATCGACAAGTCACAGCGTATTGTGCTACGATGGAAATCGGAGTTTCATCAACTTGATGAAACAGTTGTATTATGAGGGTATGAAATGAATAAATCGGTTCGGTTACACTTGCTGGTAATTACAACGGTTGTGGCGATCTTTGTCTTTGCAGGGATCTGGTACCTGCGTCCTGGTGTTCCCAATGAACTGTTAGAAGAAGCCCGAGCGCGGCAATTGCAGCCGCTTTTGGAAATAGATGCCCCCATACGAAAACCAGTCGCAGAATCTGTCCCCACAGCGGCCATCGACAAGAAGGCCCTTGCTGAAGAACTGCTTCCCTCCCTCACCGACCAGGTTTCCCGTTCCCTTGAAGCCCCCCTATATGAAAAGCTAAAAACCCAGCTTGCCTCTGATGAGGCCTTTGTCACCCAGCTGTCGGGCAGACTGGCAGAGACACTCAATCTTGAGGCTCTGACACAACCGATAAGAATTCCTGAAGGCTTGCAAGCTGATTTTTCCCGACAGTTGGAAGCTCTCCGCACTGAGATGATGGAGAGCTTCGGTGAAGGGCAGAGTTCGTTCTTCTATCAGATTGAAGGGATGTTGGATGAACGTATGAATCGCCTTGAAAAGGATCTCAATGATGAGATGCAGGCCTATGTGCCTCAGCTTGTCGATAGGATGATCCCCTCACTTGTCGAGATGCTTGCTGATGAGTTTGAAAAGAAAAAAGAGAGCTTCCTGCCCTACTTGGCGCAGGAGATGAAACCATACCTCACCGAGAGTTTCACTGAGGAGGAGCTGATGCTCCTCTATGCTTCCTATCGTGACCAGGCCGTAGCCGACCTGGTTCCTCCCATCCTTACTGCGATGGAAGAGCCTGCCAGGGAAGAAGTTGCCGCGATGGTGAAGACATTCTCCACCCCTGCTCCTCCACCACCTGCAACGATCAGTGTGGAGAAGAGTGAGGTGGCCACGACCACTGCTGAGCCGAAGGCTGACATCCCCAAGCCTCCTGTGATGAGACAGGTGAAGAGTGTGGTTGTGGAGCCCAAGCCGGTTCTCGCTCCTCCCAGTTTTTCCACTGATGGCCCGGAAGTGTTCGTAGACCCTGCTGCCTATGAGAAAATACGCACTGAAGTCAGGACCAAAGCGATAGAAGAGGTTCTAGAGCGGATAAATGCTCTGTAAGATCACTGTTTGGGGTACTCTCTCTTCTTGCCTTCCACAGTCATGAAGTTCCATGCATTGCAGCCGCTGCTCTCCTTTAGATACCCTTCGATGAGGGGGATTTTCCCCCCTCCTTGAGGCAGGTCTACTGCGTAAAGAGGCATGGCCAGGCCCGAGAGGCGTCTTCTCAGTTCCTTTTCCAGAGCCAGACCCCTCTGTATCGGCACACGGAAGTGTGAGGTTCCCTTCACAAGATCACCCTGGAAGAGATAGTAAGGTTTTATTCTGGAGAATATGAGCTTGTTACAAAGCTCTTCAAGGGTGTCTGCGTCGTCATTGACCCCTTTGAGCAGGACGCTCTGGTTCATCGCGGGGATTCCCGCATCGACAAACATCGAGACTGCTGTTACCGCTTCCGGGGTAAGTTCCCTGGGGTGGTTGAACTGTGTCATCAGATAGAAGGGTGCGGTATTGAACTTCTTGAAGATAGAGACCAGTTCCTTCGTGATTCTGAGAGGGTTTGCCGCAGGCATTCTGGTACAGAGCCTGATGACCAGGTCCTCTCTAGCCTGCCGGAATATGGAGATGAGCTCTTCAATCTTCTCGTTGGTGAGGGTCATCATGTCTCCCCCTGTAAGCAATATCTCTTTCACTTGCCTGTGTTGCTTCAGATAGGAGGCAGCTTCCTCTATTTCAGCTCTTGAAGCAGGTCCTTGGAAGGACCCTGTGAACCTCCTGCGAAAACAATGCCTGCAATACATGGCGCACACATCGGTCACAAGGAATGCGACGCGGCTGGGGTAGCGGTGGATGAGCCTGGCTGTCACAGAGTGGTCCGCCTCCGCCAGGGGGTCGATGTCCTCTTCGCTGAGATATTCCCCCTCATGCATGGTAGGGACTGCCTGGATGCGTATGGGGTCGTTTGGATCATCCTTGTCGATGAGGGAGAGGAAGTGGGAGGGGATGGCTATGGGGAGCAAGCCTTCAAGCGTGCCAAAAGCCCGCTCCTCATCGGTGAGGCGGAGGTGTTTGTCAAGTTGGGCCAAGGTGGTGAGGGTTTCGGTCTTTATGTCTTCGTGCATAACTGTGGTTTACCTCAAAGTGCACTTTTCGTCCAGCCTTTATGCAAACCCTTTCCCCGAGTACCTGTTTTCATGATACAATTCGCGCATATGTTCCAGGCAAAGGAGACCGGTATGGCTATAGAAAAGAAAGGCGGGAAGAAGGGGCTCAAAGGCTACTATCTTACCACGTTCCTCATTGGACTAGGGTTCTTTACCATGGGTTTGATGGACCCCCTGTATGACACCTATGTCCCAATCTTCCTTGAGAAGTATGTCTCTTCCAAAGCGCTGATAGGTACCATCATGACACTTGATAACATGTTGGCGATCTTGCTTATACCCATTTTCAGTGCGATAAGTGACCGCACCCATACAAGGATCGGGCGTAGGATGCCTTTCATTGTCATCTGTCTGCCTATAACTGCTGTCGCTTTCGGCCTGATACCCTTTGCCGCACTGTCAGGGTTGTGGATCCTCATCGTGCTGGTATTCGTGCTGAACCTGTTCAAGCAGGCTGTGCGCGGCCCTGTTGTCGCCCTGATGCCCGACATGATTCCAGGTGAGCTTCGCAGTGAAGCCAACGGAGTGATCAACACCATGGGCGGCATAGCGACTATTGTCGGTACGGTCGGACTCGCCCGCCTCATGGATGTTCCCATCACGCTGCCCAACCTCGGCCCTACCAAGGACATCCTTGCATTCCCCATCTCATCGGTCCTTGTGATCATTGCAGTCTTGCTGCTCTTCTTCTTTGTAAAGGAGAAGCAGGCCATCAATCGGGAGGAGTCGGAGAAGAAGGAACCCATCATGCACTCCCTGAAGGTCATCTTTGCAGAGCAGGACAAGAGCGCCCTCTTCATCCTGCTTTCGCTGCTCATGTGGTTCATCGGCTACCAGGGCATTCTTCCTTTTGTCGGACTCTACTCCAAGGATATCCTGCAGACTTCAAGCGGGACAGCCTCCCTCGCAGCCGGTATGGTAGGCATAGCCTATGCGATATTTGCAATCCCGTCGGGCATCATTGCCCATAAGATAGGCCGGAAGCGTACCATACGTACCTCGCTGATAATTCTGGTGGGAATCCTCTCCTTCATCTTCTTCCACGACCCGCTAACTGCAGGGATGGGTGCTGCCTTCAGGCAGTACACCTTCTGGGCGCTGCTCTTCCTCTTCGGTATCTTCTGGGTCTCCGTCGTCACCAACAGTTTCCCCATGCTCTGGCAGATGTCCACGTATAAGACGGTGGGAATCTATACGGGTCTCTACTACTTCTTCAGCCAGCTCGCATCCATAATATCACCTCCCATCACAGGGGCGTTCATCGATCTCTTTGGGTTCAGGGCGATCTTCCTCTATGGGGCAGGTTCCATGCTCATCGCATTCTTTTTGATGAAGAATGTCCATAGGGGCGAACCTGAGGATGATCCCATCGGGAAGAGTGCTGCTGAATAGACAATGCTTGCCTATGGACTATAGAAGGTATGTATAGCATGTAAGCAGGCCCCAATCTTCATTGGTGAAGATTGGGGCCTTTTACTTTGCTTAATTTCTCTTTTTTTATCGATATGTTTGTAACAATTTTGATAAAATGACGATGATTTTATCTTTTGTTGTAAATACAACATAGAGAGATATCCTTTTTTCCTATACTCCGGTCATAAAGCTTACAAGAGGGTGGATGAAAGCTCCCTCACTGACGGGACTCGAACATGAAGTCAGGGCTATTGCTTACACTGAACGATTAGAGACGATTCACCAAGTAAGTTGAAAAATAGGAGAAAAATGTATGGACAACAAGATGTTTTGCTTCCAGTGCCAGGAAACTGCACGGAATATCGGATGCACCCAGATGGGGGTTTGCGGTAAGAACCCGGATACGGCCAATATGCAGGACCTGCTCATTTGGGTTACCAAAGGATTGAGCCAGGTTACCACGAGGCTGAGAGCAGAAGGGAAGGCTGTCCCTTCTGAAGTGAACCACATGGTCACCTTCAACTTGTTCAGCACCATCACCAATGCAAATTTTGACGAACAGGTCATTGTCGGACGTATCCTTCATACCATTGCAACAAAGAAGACCCTGCTCGGCCTTCTTTCCAACAAGGAGGGCCTCAGCCCTGCCGCACTCTATGATGCTACCGATAAGAGCCTATTCCTTGACCAGGCCAAGGGTGTCGGCGTATTGAGCGAAACCAATGAGGATGTACGCAGTCTCAAGGAACTGATCACCTACGGCCTGAAAGGTGTCAGTGCATACAGCAAGCATGCAAATGTCCTTATAAAGGACGATGAGAACCTTGATGAGTTCATCCAGTCCACTCTTGCTGCGCTGCTTGAGGAGAAGAGTGTCGAGGACCTTATAGCTCTTACCCTTGAGACCGGAAAATACGGTGTCTCCGGCATGGCCCTTCTCGATGGAGCCAATACCGCTGCCTATGGTAATCCTGAGATGACGACTGTAAAGCTCGGCGTTGGAACAAACCCCGGCATCCTTATCAGCGGACACGATCTTCGCGACCTTGAGATGCTTCTCGAGCAGACCCAGGGAACCGGCGTTGATGTGTACACCCACTCTGAGATGCTGCCCGCACACTACTATCCCGCATTCAAGAAGTATCCTAACTTTGTCGGTAACTACGGTAATGCATGGTGGAAGCAGAAGCAGGAGTTCGCCTCCTTCAATGGTCCCATCCTCATGACCACCAACTGTATCGTGGCTCCTGCCGATTCCTATAAGGATCGCATCTATACCACCGGAGCGACAGGATTCCCCGGAGTGAAGCACATCCCTGGAGAGATTGGCGATGAGAAGGATTTTTCTGAGATCATCGCCCTTGCCAAGAAGAGCCCCGCTCCGACAGAGCTGGAGACAGGGGAAATTGTCGGAGGCTTTGCCCATAACCAGGTATTTGCCCTTGCTGACAAGGTTGTCGATGCGGTGAAGAGCAAAGCTATCAAGCGCTTTGTCGTCATGGCCGGTTGCGACGGAAGATCCAAGAGCCGAGACTACTACACGGAGTTTGCACAGGCTCTCCCGCAGGATACCATCATCCTTACCGCAGGTTGTGCGAAGTACAAGTACAACAAGCTCAACCTCGGTGACATCGGCGGCATCCCCCGCGTCCTCGATGCCGGGCAGTGTAACGACTCCTACTCCTTGGCCCTGATCGCCTTGAAGTTGAAGGAAGTCTTTGAACTGGAGGACATCAATGAATTGCCCATCTCCTACAACATCGCATGGTATGAGCAGAAGGCTGTCATCGTCCTGTTGGCCTTGTTGTCCCTTGGAGTGAAGAATATCCACCTCGGACCAACCCTTCCTGCTTTCCTTTCGCCAAACGTGGT
>DUPO01000123.1 GCA_012838275.1 Spirochaetales bacterium | reverse complement strand
CCCGAAGAAAGAATCCCAAGGCCATCATCATTATCCCATTGTCATAGATCCCACTGCCCATGGAGGCGATCACCTCCTCCACCGGAACGGAGAAGACATCAAGCTGTTCATTAGGGTCAAGGTTCTGGGAAGCGACAAGGCGCACCCCCTCAACCAGATAAAAGCAGGAACGGTTGTTCATGAATGCCGAGTTGGGGCTGACATCGCCCAAAAGGTAGGTCTTTTCCGCCTCAAGGCCTGTCTCTTCGATAAGCTCGCGCAGGGCAGCGACCATGGGATCTTCATCTTTCTCCACCACCCCTGCAGGGAACTCCCGGGTAACAGTGGAAGAGCCGTGGCGGAACTGGTCCACCATGACAAACATCGGCTTGCCGTCTTCCCTGCGATACCAGGGAAGCACGGTGACCCAGTTGGGACTGTCCACTTCAATGAAGGTGGAGGACCTGCCATCGGAAGAAGACCGTTCAACGGTGCATACATCAAAGATAGGACCTTTGAACACCCTTTCCCGCCTACCGGACTTCCATATGAGATGGTCTGTTTTACCATTGTCTTCATTATAGGGATTGAACATACGCTTACCCTTTTTTCGAAACGAAATCTGTAGACCGAGAGGAAGAACAGGCCGTGCCACCGTTAACAAGTGCGGCGATCTGTTTTATGGCCAGCGAAGAGGGGCTGTCCGGGCGGAGGGTCAGGTGACTCTTGCCTGCATCTTCCGCTTCCATCAGGGAGACTTCCAAGGGAATCCTACCGAGATAGGGGGCTCCCATATCAAGAGCCATCTTCTTACCCCCACCAATACCAAAAAGAGGGAGCTCCGTCTTGCAGTTGGGGCATATCAGGCCGCTCATGTTCTCCACTATACCCAGGATGGCAACACCCATCTTACGGGAGAAGTTCACCGAACGTCGGGCATCAAGGATAGCAACCTCCTGGGGTGTGGTCACTATGATGGTACCGGTAAGTTCGGGAATACTCTGGCATACCGTAAGTTGCTCATCTCCGGTTCCTGGGGGCGAATCGATAAGCAGGTAGTCAAGTTCACCCCACTCCGCCTGGGCAAGGAACTGGCGGATGGCCGCCATCTTCATGGGACCGCGCCATACGATGGGAGCGTCGCGTTCGGTAATGGCAAATGCGAGGCTCATCACCTTAAGGTTCTTCCTGGCTTCAACGGGAAAGAATGTCACTCCCCCATCATCAGTCTGCAGGATGCCTGCCTCGCAGCCGAGCATCTTCGCAACGTTGGGTCCATGCAGGTCGGTATCGAGGATCCCGACCGTACAGCCGCTGTCAACAAGCGCATTGGCCAAATTGATGGTGACAGTCGTCTTGCCCACCCCACCTTTTCCACTCATTATCAGGATTTTTCTCCCGATCTTATCCATATGGGTTCGTATTGCCTTGTCTTCGGCGATACGCTGTGCAAAATCTACTCCATCAGACATCTGATTCAACTCTCCTTGGGATATGTACATCCTCTGAAAAGATACGACAAAGAAGTGAAAGGGACAAGGGAGAAGATGCAAATCATGGGCAATGCATCAGAGAAGGGAGGTGTTTTCTTCCTTCTGGAGCAAAAGATTGGCAGGAAGCTCAAGAAAAGTACCTTTGCATCTGTTTTTAGCTCTTGTTTTTCTCTGTTTCAGCAATAACTCCTTGCCATCGAACCAACTGGGGTCGATGGTACCTTTCCTCTTCCACTCATATCCATGGGGTATTCATTGCACGTGCAACAGAGTGCAACACGCCTGTTGCACCTTTAGTAACTATGTATCCTGCAGTTACGTGACCTACCCAACGTCTAAAGAACGATGGGCTTCTTGCTTCACAGAATACTGCTTAGGAACCGAAGTTACTAAGACTAACTGTTTTCTCCACAAGCTTTGAGGGCTAGCCCAGCCCCAACATTTTACAACCTACATTATGTAAGTTTTTTCCTGCATTCACATCACGAGAGAGCTCCGCTCCACAATTGGGGCATGTCCAGGTGCGATCCTTAAGAGTGAGCGCACTGTTCTTATGCCCACAGCTACTGCAGAGTTTTGAGCTTGGATACCATTTGTCCACTTGGATGACATGCTTCCCTGTCTCTTCTGCTTTCTGTTTCAATCGTGATACAAAGTCAGCAAAACCAAGGTCAAACACTGATTTCCCCAAGTTCAAGGTCTGTGACATCCCCTTCAACGAAAGGGTCTCGATGCAAACTGCATCGTATTCACTGGTCAGACTGGTAGCGAGCTTCCGGTTGAAATCTACACGGGAATTGGCTATCTTCTCGTGCACAAGAGCAACATGTCTTTTAGCTTTGTACCAGTTGCTGGACCCTTTCTTCTTCTTGCTCAATCTTCTCTGGACCTTGGCAAGTTGCATTTCATGTTTTCTCGTGTTTCTCGAATATCCAGGGTTGTTCCCTTCGTTGTCAACATAGAAGTCCGATAGACTCATATCAAGCCCGACTACTCTCTGGGGATCAGTTATAACTTTCTTAATGACCTCAGGAGCTTCGCGTTCAAAAAGAAACGAAGCAAAATACTTCCCTGTTGCAGTTCTTGAGACGGTCACCGACTTGACCTTGCCTTCGGCTGAGCATCTTTGATCTCGAAAGTGTATCCAACCGAGCTTAGGAAGCTTGACTGTTTTTAGCTCAAAGTCAACAGCCATATTATTGTTGATACAGGATGAGGTGTAGCTGTTTTGTTTTTTCTTCTTCTTATATTTGGGGAAACCCACTTTCCCTTTGCGTTCTCCCCGTACTGATTTGTAGAAATTGGAAAAGGCGTTTACAAGGTTCACCTTCGAACAGGCCAATGCCTGTGAGTCAGCTTCCTTCAACCACTCGAATTCTTTTCTGTAGACAGATATTTCTTTGTACTTATAATCATAGAGTTTCTGTCTATCATCTTTATACTCTTCAAAGACCGTGATCCTTTCATGAAGCATCATGTTGTATATTGCTCTCGAACATCCGAGAGTCTTGTTAAGCTGTTCTATTTGTTTAGCATTTGGGTAAATTCTAACTTTCAATGCTTTATTACGCTTCATATATGTTAAGTATAAAAAGCTTGACTGGATAAGTAAAGGGAAAAATAAAGAAAATACCTTACGTGAAAACGACTAAAGATACTACAAAATCACCCTGCAAGTTCTCTCTGAAAGCCCATAGGATTCTTTGCCTGTTCTCTAGGTGATACTTATCACTAGAGTGATTCGTACATTCAGAGAAAAACCAGCTTTGATTCATCCCAGCCCCTTAAGAAGGCAGGGGTGCCTGAATCGAGAGGTTGAAACAAGATAAGGAAATCCTATATACTGCTAATCGGTGAAATTATCGTAGTCTTAGGCTGCGACCACTATAAAACTATTAGGAGTTCATATGGTATTCTTAACGCAACTACCAAAAGAACAACTCATTGCCCAGCTAAACAACGGAGTAATCCTTATGTTTCTCGGTATTGGCACTGTGTTCTTGTTTCTTACGTTGCTGGTATTTTTGACAAAAGGCCTCAGTGCCATCGTCACGAAATTCTTTCCTCAAAAGAGTCCAGCCGTCGTACAACGTCCCGCATCAGCAGTAGCCGTAGGTTCTGGCAACGATGCAGAGATCGCTGCAGCCATTGTGGCCGCATTCGTTAAATCAAAAGAATAAGTAACCCCCGGAGGTCATTCTCAAATGAAAAAGCAAGTCAAATTCATGTGCACCGCTTTTCGCGACGGATTCCAGTCAGTGTATGGTGCCCGTGTATTCACGAAGGACTTCATGCCAGCAGTAGCAGCTGCACGTGAAGCCGGAATCAATCATTTCGAAGCTGGTGGCGGTGCTCGTTTCCAGTCACTATACTTCTATACCAATGAAGACGCCTTCGCCATGATGGATGAATTCCGCAAGGTAGCGGGACCCGATGCAGACCTCCAGACCCTCTCCAGAGGCGTCAACGTAGTTGGTCTGGATTCCCAGCCCAGAGATATCATCAAGCTCCATGCGGATCTTTTCAAGAAACATGGAATTTCAACCATCCGTAACTTCGATGCACTCAATGATGTGAACAACCTTATCGACAGCGGCAAGGCAATCACCGATGCAGGCCTCCGCCACGAAGTCACCGTCACCATGATGAGCCTTCCTCCAAAAACCGAAGGCGCCCACGATCCTGATTTCTACGAGGGTGTGCTCAAGCAGATAATGGATGCGGGCATCAAGTTCGAATCAGTCTGTTTCAAGGACGCATCAGGCACATCCAAGCCTTCTTTTGTCCACGAGACAATCAAGAGGGCACGAAAGCTTCTTGGCAAGGACATGAATATCGTGTTCCACAGCCATGAGACTGCAGGCGTCTCGATCCAGCAGTACATGAGCGCCATTGAAGCTGGAGCCAACCAGGTCGACCTCTCCATGAGCCCGGCTTCCGGCGGAACTTGCCAGCCTGACATCATAACCATGTGGCACGCACTTCGCGGCACCGATTATGATCTTGGAATTGACATCGACAAGGTACGCAAGGCCGAAGCCGTGTTCCAGGACTGCATGAAAGACTACATCGTGCCCCCCGAAGCAACAGCGGTCAACCCTGAAATCGTATTCTTCCCCCTCCCTGGTGGAGCTCTCACTGCAAATACCCAAATGCTTCGCGACAACAACATGATGGACAAGTATCCTGCGATTGTTGAAGCAATGGGCGAGACAGTTGCGAAGGGTGGTTTTGGCACCTCCGTCACCCCTGTATCCCAGTTCTACTTCCAGCAGGCCTTCAACAACGTCATGTTCGGACCTTGGAAGAAGATTGCAGAAGGATATGGCAAGATGGTCCTTGGCTATTTCGGCAAGACCCCCATCGCTCCGGATCCTGAGGTGGTTAAGATTGCCGCCGAACAGATGGGCCTCGAGCCGACCACCAAGATGGTTGTCGACATCAACGATGCAGACCCCACTAAGGGCATCGATGCGGCAAAGGCAATGCTTGAGAAAGAGAACCTTCCCATCAACGACGAAAACATCTTCATTGCAGCTTCCTGTAAGGAGAAGGGTATTCTCTATCTCCTCGGCAAGGCTCAGCCCAACGGTATCCGCAAGGTAGACCACGAGGCAGAGGCAGCCAAGAAGAGCGGCGAGTACACTGTCACCGTCAATGGCAAGGCCTACGGAGTCAAGCTGAACAACACCAAGGCTACCGTCAACGGAACGGAGTATCCCCTTGAGGTTGCAAACGGAATTGACCAGAAGGCAATTGAAGAGGCTCAGGCGTCAACCGCCGCAGCACCTGCCGCAGCTTCTGCCCCCACTGGGGAGGAACTTACTATCAAGGCTCCAATGCCTGGCCTGATCCTTCGCGTTGAGGTCAAGGTCGGTGACAAAGTAGCAAAGAACCAGAGTGTCCTCGTCATGGAAGCTATGAAGATGGAAAATGAAATCTTCTCTCCCCGTGAAGGCACCGTGACCAAGATCTGTGTGAGCCAAGGCCAGCAGATGCAGAGCGATGACGATCTCATCGTAATCGCGTAAAGGAGTACTCAGACATGATTGGTTCCGCATTTAATCAACTCTGGCAGTCCACAGGACTGTTCGGATTTCTAGGATTTGCTGACGGATTTGGCTGGGGTAACCTTGTCATGATCATCATCGGCTTTGTCCTGCTCTATCTTGCCATCAAGAAGGGCTTTGAGCCCCTCTTGCTGGTACCGATCGGGTTTGGCTGTATCCTAGCGAATATCCCTCTGGGTTATATCGCAGGTATAGATCCTTCAACAGGTGATGTTGGATTCATCAAACAACTATTTGACATGGGTATCGCAACGGGACTCTTCCCGATCCTGATATTCATGGGCGTAGGTGCAATGACTGACTTCGGTCCTCTTATTGCAAACCCCAAGACCTTGTTTCTGGGTGCGGCAGCTCAGTTGGGTATCTTTGCAGCACTGATCGGTGCGCTTGCCCTCAGCTTCATTCCCGGTATCAACTTCAGCCTCTTTGACGCTGCCTCTATCGGCATCATCGGAGGGGCCGACGGTCCGACGGCCATCTACGTCACCAGCAGGCTGGCTCCGAACCTGTTGGGACCCATCGCAGTAGCTGCCTACAGCTACATGGCATTGGTTCCCATCATTCAGCCTCCTATCATGCGCCTTCTGACCACCAAGGAAGAGCGGATGATCAAGATGAACCAGCTCAGGCCGGTAAGCAAGCTTGAGAAGATCCTCTTCCCGCTTATTGTACTCACCACCTGTGCAATCCTGCTTCCCTCAGCCACACCACTCATCGGGTCTCTGATGTTCGGCAACCTGGCCAAGGAGTGTGGGGTAGTGAACAGGCTCTCCGACACCATGCAGAACGCCCTGATGAACATCGTAACGATTTTCCTCGGCCTCTCTGTAGGTTCGAAGATGGAAGCTCAGTACTTCCTGAACCTGAACACCCTCGGTATTCTCGCCCTTGGAATGGTAGCCTTCTCCCTGGGAACCGCTGCTGGAGTGCTCATCGCCAAGCTGATGAACAAGCTTGATCCCAAGCACCCGGTTAATCCGCTTATCGGTAGTGCCGGCGTATCAGCAGTCCCGATGGCCGCCCGTGTCGCAAGCAAGGTCGGTCAGGAATCCGATCCTCAGAACTTCCTACTCATGCATGCCATGGGTCCGAACGTTGCTGGTGTTATCGGCAGTGCTGTAGCAGCAGGTGTCCTGCTTGCCGTAGTGCCCTTCATGGCAGTATTGTAAGAGCTTTTTTATTCAATCTATCCAAGGGTCCGCTTACAAGCGGACCCTTGTTGTTTCTCCCCAAAACTCCTGCTTTTCCCTTCAATCGGCATTCTTGTTTTTTCCTCTTTCCAATTACCTCCTTTATCCTATATAGTAAGACTCATGTGGACCAGTATCAGTATCATCAGCCTTCTCATTCTCTTTGTCCTTTGGAACGTCACACTCATTGGCTATAAGGATAGGGACCTCACCCCTTTGAAACAGGACGAAGCCTCTGTATTCACTGCAAAGGCAAAAAGTATCCTGCTGACACAAGACGCTCCAAAGGCAATCCTGCTGATACACGGTTTTCCTTCCACCCCTGCCTTCTACTCCTACAGCGCACAACGCTTCCATGATGCAGGCTGGGATGTCCATGCCCCCCTCATCCCTACTTTCGGATCCGACCCAAAGGAGTTTGAAAAGACCAATTTTTCCCAGTGGTTTGCTTATATCTGCCGTTACTATGAGAAAATGCGGGATACGTATAAGACTGTCCATGTGCTGGGAACCAGTATGGGGGGGCTTATGACCCTCAAGCTCGGAGAGACGTACTGTAGCAGCTCCAAGGCTCCTGACAAGCTGGTTACTGTGGCGGCCCCTGTTGTCTACAACAGCATTCGCGACGGCATCATAACAGATGCACGTTCGTGCATGATGAGAAGTGTCGCACTGTTCAAACCTTCCATAGGAGTTAGGACTGTTGATGGGAATCCCAATAGTGACGATGGCAATGAACAGTGGGTCGGCTATGGGGGCCTTTTCGTCCGAGCCGGCCTGAGTCTGGTCCACAACATGAAAGAGGTACGCAAGAACCTTGGCAGGATTACCTGCCCTCTCTTCTCAATCCATGATGTCAACGATGGGACCGTACCCTTTGGAAACCTGAAGATTATCCAACAGGAGAACGGGAGCAAGAACTTCAGATCCCTGGAAACCCATATGAGGGAGTTCAAGCACAACAGGCACTCCCTACTCTCCTACCGCTCCATCCGAGAAGAATTGACCGATACCATCATAGAGTTTCTAGATGCCAAGGAGATGACCAATGGCTAAACGAGAAGATTATATCAGCTGGGATGAATATTTCATGGGCGTCGCCGTCCTTTCCTCGCTGCGCAGCAAGGACCCCAACACACAAGTCGGAGCCTGCATCGTAAATCAAGACCAAAAGATCGTAGGAGTTGGGTACAACGGCTTTCCCATCGGGGTAAGTGACGACGAGGTCCCTTGGGAGCGTGATGGGGAATGGCTCGACACAAAATACCCTTATGTCTGTCATGCCGAACTGAATGCCATCCTCAACTCCACCAGCAGCACGCTCAAAGGGTGTTCACTCTATGTAGGGCTCTTCCCCTGCAACGAATGCGCCAAAGCCATCATACAGTCAGGCATCAAGGAAGTGGTCTTTCTCTCAGACAAGTACGCCGAGGAGGACAACACCAAGGCATCCAAAAGGATGTTCGACCAGACCGGGGTAGCTTACCGGCAGCTGAAGCCCGTACACACCACCATCACCTTGAAGCTATGATACTGACAATCTGCCTTAACCCGACCTTCCAAAACACCATGCTGTTCGACTCTTTTTCTGAAGGAGCCGTTAACAGGTGCACCCAGCACTACCTCGACGCTTCCGGTAAAGGGATGAACACCGCAAGGATAGCAAACCAGCTCGGCAAAGAAGCAATTCTCCTCAGCCACCTGGGAGGCCCCAGAAAAGACGAGATGCTCGCTCTCTGTGCTAAGGATAGGGTGAAGGTTCTTCACACAGACAGCCATAGCCCCATCCGAACCTGTACCACCATCATCTCCAATGGGGTCTGTACCGAACTGGTTCAGAATCCCGAAGCGGTGAGTGAGGGCTGTGAAGAAGGGATCCGGTTGCTGTTCTCAGAAGCCCTGCCCAAGTCAGAGGCAATCATCATCTGCGGCACCCGAGCTCCGGGCTACAGCAAAAACCTCTATGCCGACTTTGTAAGAGAAGCAAAAAAGATGGGTAAGTTTGTGCTTCTGGACATCAAGGGGGAGGACCTGCTCTCCTGCCTGCCCTACTCCCCTGATGTGATCAAGCCAAACTTCAGCGAATTCGTAGAGACCTTCTTTGGAGAAAGAGTCCCGGAGCAAGGTGAGGACAAGAATCTGGTAGCCAGGGTACAAGGGAAGATGGAATCCCTGCACCATGAGTTTGGGTGCATGAGTGTCATTTCACGAGGAAAGCACGACCTGTTGATTTTTGACAAGAGGGCCCAAACCATCAAGATAGAACAAGCGGAAGTGGTCAATACCATAGGGTGCGGAGACACCCTAAACGCCTCGCTGACCATCGCTCTCCTGGAAGGTCACTCACTGCAACAATCTGCGAAAATTGCAACAAATCATGCAACAATGCAAGCAAAGACTATACATCCGGGCAGTTTTGTATAACACATTACCCGCTCATTGGTGCATTATTCCTCTTATATTTTGTAATACCAAAATATCACATCCTTAAACTGTCATAATTCTTAAAATATTTATCAATAAATCATATATAACGCAATTATATGTATTTATTACCACCCTTTTTCAGCTGATTTTCTTTGACAGGCTGAACTTTATCGCCGTATACTGTTAAAAATTGACCCACACAGTGGGCCGTTGCATATTATGAGGAGATGTATTATGAAAAAATTCCTGTCAATCATGCTCTGTCTGGTTCTTGTCGGTACTGCTGTGTTCGCAGCAGGAAGCCAGGAAGCCGCACCCGCTGCAAAGAAAGATTCAAATGTAGTGAAAATCGCTCTGATCATTGAAAACACCATCGACGACAAAGGCTGGTGCCAAGCAATGCACGATGGCATCCTTGAGGCTCAAGAACTGCT
>DUPO01000122.1 GCA_012838275.1 Spirochaetales bacterium | reverse complement strand
GGCGATGGTTCTCTGGCCTATATGCCAGAGAGTACGTAAACTGACGAGGAGCCGCATACCGAACGGTACGTGCGTGTTCTGTGGGAGGACGGGTGAGCCATTAAGGCTCATCCTCCTACCCGATTGTAGAGCAGGTCGTTATGGTTCCATCAGTCGAGTATGATGACGGCCAAAAACTTCAGGGGGGTTTCTTTTTCGTTTCGGATGGCGTGGCTTGCACCCCCACCGGTGACAACCAGATCGCCCTTGGTTACCCTTTTTTCCCCATCGGCCTCGGTGACGATGCCCTCTCCTTCGGTGATCCAGTAGTACTCTGTCTCGTTCACATGGTCGTGCTCCCCGATGGAACTTCCCTTTTCAAGAATTATCTCACTGAAGAGGCGGCAATGCTTGACGCTTCCCTCTTCGGCGACAGCCCTGAAGAGTGCCGAACCCGTGCCGCCGCGTAGTTTCTCTTTTACCGATGTCTGCATATCACTGTATTTTCTGATCATTGCTTTTCCTCCTCGTACAGTTTGCCCTAGAGGGAGCCTCTTGGACAAGTGCTTTTTGAGCCTCCTTTTTATTGCGGATATGCCAAGGGATATGTTTTGTTGCACCCCATTGGATTTTTTTTCGATTTTCACGAATTCTGGATGTCCAAAACGAAATTCAAGGTTTCAAATGTCGGTTATTTCGGCTATGATGTGCAGAGATTTGACCGAGGAGTTACGCATGAATAAGATTCTATCTAAGCAGAGGCTCTCCCAGGAAGTGTTCAGGATGAGTATCCATGCTCCTGAAATTGCTGAAGCAAGAAGTCCGGGCCAGTTTATCATCTTGCAGATGGGTGGGGACTTTGGCGAGAGAATCCCTCTTACCATTGCTGATGCCGATGCCGAGGAGGGTTCCATAACCCTCATTTTCCAGGCAGTGGGAGAGACCACTCACCGTCTTGCATTGCTGGAGGTCGGCGACTCGATTGAGAACCTGCTAGGTCCTCTGGGTACGCCTACCGATATCAAGAAGTACGGTAAGGTTGTTTGCGTAGGGGGAGGAATCGGAGTAGCTCCTCTGTTCCCTATCGTAGAGGGTATGAAACGGGCCGGAAACGAAGTGAAGGTCATCATGGGCGCCAGGAATGAGAGCCTTCTCATCATGGAAGAGGAGATGAGGGCTACAGCCGATGAGGTCATTGTCGTGACTGATGACGGTTCCTACGGACGTAAGGCCTTGGTCACAGAACCCCTGAAGGAGTTGTGTGAAGAGTGGAAGCCCGATTGTGTTGTCATTATCGGACCTCCCATCATGATGAAGTTTGCTGCCCTTACTACTAAGCCTTTTGGTATCCACACCATTGTTTCGTTGAACACCATCATGATCGATGGCACAGGCATGTGTGGCGGATGTCGGGTCAATATTGGCGGTGAGACCAAGTTCGCTTGTGTCGACGGACCTGAGTTTGATGGTCATCTCGTCGACTGGGATAACCTGTTGTTGCGCCTTGGAACATACAAACCCCAGGAAGAAGTAGCCCACCACCGCTGCCATATCGGCTTGGAAATACCAGAAGGAGACGCTTAAATCATGCATGTTTCGAGAGAAGAACTAGATAAGAAGGCCAAGGCTATTTTAGAAGAGTATGAAAATAAGGATATCTCACCAAGGCAGAGGGCTCAGATCCCCTTGCAAGAGATGCCTGCCCAAGACCCTCAGGTCCGTGTGACCAATATGGAGGAAGTAGCCCTCGGGTATACTGAAAACCAGGTTAGGGCAGAAGCTTTGCGGTGTTTGCAGTGCAAGAACAAGCCCTGCATCAAGGGCTGTCCCGTGGGAATCGATATCCCTGCCTTTATTGCTGCGGCCGCCAAGGGGGAACACGCCCAGGCCCTCTCCATTATCAAGGAGAGCAGCTCCCTTCCAGCCATATGTGGCCGTGTCTGTCCCCAGGAGAGCCAGTGCCAGCTCTATTGTACGGTTGGCAAGGTGCTCAAGGATGTGGAGCAGTCAGTCTCCATCGGCAGGATAGAACGCTATGTGTCCGACTATGCCCGAGAAAACAAATGTGAGACGATGCCCAAGGTCGCCCCTGAAACCGGCAAGCGGGTAGCTGTAGTCGGTACAGGGCCTGCAGGCATCTCTGCTGCCATGGATTTGCGCCGCAGAGGACACACTGTAGTGATGTTCGAGGCTCTGCACAAGGCTGGTGGGGTTCTGGTCTATGGTATTCCTGAGTTCCGTCTTCCCAAGAAGATCGTGGAGCATGAGTTGCAGAACCTCAAGGATATGGGTGTCACCATACGGCGCAATTACCTGGTGGGAAAGACTCGGAAGATAAGTGACATCATGGGTAAGGATGGCTTTGATGCTGTCTTTGTAGGATCAGGAGCCGGACTTCCCCGTTTCATGGGAATAGAGGGCGAGAACTATGTCGGGGTGTTTTCAGCCAATGAGTACCTTACTCGCAGTAACCTGATGAAGGCCTACGCTGTCGGGGATGCCCTTACACCACTGTTTGACTCCAAGAAGGTTGCTGTCTTTGGCGGAGGAAACGTCGCCATGGATGCTGCCCGTACTGCCAAGAGACTGGGTGCTGAGGAGGTCAGCATCATTTACCGCCGTACAGACATCGAGATGCCTGCACGTAGGGAAGAGGTCGCCCATGCCAAGGAGGAGGGAGTCAAGTTCCTTTACCTGCACGCACCTCTTGAAATTACAGCCAATGAGAAGGGAAGGGTCAACGGAGTCTCTCTCATCGAGTGTGAACTTGGGGAGCCTGATGCCTCCGGACGCCGTTCTCCGGTTGAGATACCCGGTAGTGAGAAGATGTTCGACTGTGATACTGTCATCATCGCCATCGGCAACACCAGCAACCCTCTCATCAAGGCCACTACCGATGGGATCGAGGTAAACCGCTGGGGTAACTTCATTGTCAATGATGAGACCTGCGAGACCACCCTCAAGGGGGTTTATGCGGGCGGTGATATTGTCCTTGGGGCTGCCACAGTCATTTTAGCCATGGGTCAGGGGCGTAAGGCTGCAAAGGCTATGAACGAGTATCTGTTGACCAAATAACAAATTGATTGAGGGTATCTGTAGGAATCCTGCAGATACCCTACCTTGAAACTGTTCTTTCCATTGTGTATAGTAGGTATGTGGATATATTCAATGATTGCCAATCGGTGATCTGTCAGTTACAAGCGACCGACAAGACAAAGGCGCTTCTGGAAGTGATAGATACTTGCTCAATATTTCAAACCTTGCCTGACCTTGAACGCTTCAAACGAGGCGTGCTTCGTCGTGAGCGCATACAATCCACTGGGATTGGCCATGGTGTTGCGATAGCGCACGGGAAGATCAAGGGTATTGATGAGGTGCATATCGCCTTGGGCATCAGTAGCGAGGGCATTGAATTTGGCTCTGAAGATGGACTTCCTGTGCACCTTCTGTTTGTCATAGCAAGTTCGCCGGCCATTCAGTTGGAGTACTTGCGCTCTCTCAGTGCCATATTGCGCAGTGTGCGCAGTGAGACGATGCGTTCCCATCTGCTCTCCCTGAAGTCCCGCCAGTCCGATGATCTGTGCCATCAGTTTTTTACGATGATGGAAAGCCAGCGTTTTGTCTGGTTCACCAAGAATCAGGTCCGATAGATAAACCCGTTGCACAACACTTCCCTCACCCTCATGTCCCAGCTTTCAGTTGGGAGTTTTTTTTGCAGCTGATAGCTTCTGCAGATACCCATGGTCCTTGCTTCCGGGTACACTCTGAGATACCTGTCGTAGTACCCCTTGCCTCGCCCCAGGCGATCTCCTTGTAGCGTGTAGGCCATTGCCGGGACTAGGATGAGAGATTGTCGGTCTGGGATGGCTCTCGCCCCTGCTGGCGGCTCCAGCACCCCTAGCGATGAAGGCTTTACATGTTCGTCCCAACCTTCTTCGACAAGCTGGAACTCCAAGGTGTCTCCGATGCAGCGTGGGAGTGCTAGTTTCTTGTGTTTGATCGCCTCTTCAAGTACGAACGAGATGTCGACTTCACTTGCCAGAGGGGAGAATCCGAAAAGCAAGGAGCATCTTCTGTAGGATGGGCAATCCAAGAGCGCGTCAACACTCGCCCTGTCTTCCAGAATGAAATATGTGGGGGAAAATTTTTTGGCTTGTTGTTTCAGTTGTGACCGTATTTTCTCTTTTGTTTGCATGGTGCTCCTAGCTAGATGAAATATGGTAAGAGGAAGAACAAGGAAAAGATGATAAGGGTGACCGCAAGGGCCAAAAAGATGTCTGCCTTGGTGTAGGCTAAGGTCCTCCTTGCCCGGCTAGGGTCGAATGACCGCGCCTGTAGGGCCCAAGACAACTCTTCAGAGCGGTCCAGCAACAGGCCGAAGATGCTCGCTACCAAGGCCTTGATATTTCTTATGGGACGGCGGTTCTTCTCCATCCGCGCCTTTCTTGCCGTGGTGACCTGATCGGTGACATCGAAGATGAGGGGGATCATGGAGAGCGTCAGTTCAATGGTGCTTGCCACAGCCCATCCGTCAATGAAAGGCACCCTGTCCAACACGCTCCCAAGAGACCGCGCAAGGTCATCGGGGGCCGTCGAGTCGGCAAGAAGCATACCGCTGAGTATTATCGACAGGAATCTTAGACATGCGGTGAAGGATTGCACCACCATTCTGGTTGCAAGGTACTCGGTGATGCCGATCAAGGCAGTCATGACAACGAAGAAACGCAACTCCCTGCCATAGCGGTGAAAGGGGAGGCGCTGATGTATTGCAAGCAAGGTCAAAAGGGTGAGCAGGACTGCACTTGCGGTGAAGGAAGCCTTAGCCAGAGGGATGAGTAGGGCAAGGATGCAGAGAAGCTTGGTAAGGGGGTTGCACCGGTTGAGGAAGCTCTGTTGTTCCCTATAGTGGAAGATTAGGGCTTCAGCCATGTCAGCTCCTCAAGAGGTACCTCCAGGGGTACGTAGACACCATGGTCCTGGAAAAGCGGCCGTACTGATGAAGGGGAGCCTTGTGCCGCTACCTTACCTTCTGAAAGGATGATGACTGAGTCTGTGTAGGCTAGGATTTTTTCCACTTCATGACTGACCAGTATGATGGTATGACCCTCACTTTTCAGTTGAAGCAATGTCTTCAACACCTGTAAGACAGAGGGGTAGTCGAGGTTTGCAAAGGGTTCGTCCATGATGAGCAACTTGGGTTGCATTACCAGTACTCCTGCTATGGAGAGCCTTCTTTTTTCTCCCCCGCTGAGGGTCCTTGGACGTTGTTTGAGTTGTTTTGTGAGGTCGAGCAGATGAACTACGGCATCCAGGCGCCCCTGTTGGACAGCAATGGGGAGCTCAAGGTTCTCAAGGCCGAAGAGGATGTCACGCTCTACTGTCTGCCCGACTATCTGGGTGTCCGCATCCTGGAAGACGAGCCCGATGGATGCCAGGCGCCTCTTGCCATGGCGTGTTACATCAGAGCCATCGAGGGTGATGGTTCCTGAAGTCGGCTTGAGCAGTCCTTTGATACATTTGAGCAGGAGGCTTTTGCCTGAACCGTTGGGCCCTGTTATGAGAGTGAAGGATCCTTTCTCAATGGTAAAGGAGATGTCGGAAAGAATCGGCTTGGTCTTTTCAAAGCCAAAACTGAGATTTTCTAGCCTGAGCATAGGGTTTTCATTGCTTTTCATCTGTTTTGACTTTATCAGAGGGCACTCCTTTGAGCAAGATTGTAGGCGCCTGGC
The DNA here is from genome assembly GCA_012838275.1 of Spirochaetales bacterium. GTDB lineage: Bacteria > Spirochaetota > Spirochaetia > Sphaerochaetales > Sphaerochaetaceae > Sphaerochaeta. The sequence goes on along the minus strand of DUPO01000122.1, from coordinate 1,094 downwards.
AGTGCGAGCAGGCGCTTGAAGAAGTTGTATTCTGTTTGGCTTAGGTTTTTTCAGGATATGATCTGTCAAATCTGCGGAAAAGGACAAACGAGATGATGGTTAGAGTTATGATTGCAACCAGGGAGAGGATGAAGGCGGGGGAACCCGGCTCAGTGATGTTGTTCCCAACCATCGTTGTGGCCACCATGGTCGGGGCCAAGCCCAAGATGCCCCCGACTATGTAGGAGATGTATGGTATCTTCAGTGACCCTAGCAAGGTATTGGTGATCTCATGGGGAATCTTGCCTATGAACTTGATGGAAAAGGAGAATAGCAGTGAGGAGCGCTTGCTAAAGGATTCGAAACGATAAAGAGTTGGATATCTTGCTATAAGTCGTTGCACATACGAGTTTCCCATGTGACGCCCTAAAAAATACGGGATCTGCATGTTTATCACGATGCCTACGATATTGATGATTATAGCCCATCCAAGGGGATAGACGCTTCCTACCCCGATATACAGCACAGCGAACGGCAGGCCAAAAGATACTGATTTCAGCAGGAAAAGGGCCATGAATGCAAATAACGTTAGCCACGGCTTTTCGCTGGAACGCTCCACGAGAACAGATATGGCGGAAGGCCCGTTTTTCACTACAAATACCGTGATGAGAACTCCCGCTAGAGCAAGAGGGGCTATTCTGAGAATTTTTAGGACTACTGGTTTTAGTTTGGTTGTTTTCATCAGCTAGCTTCTTTTTTCTCCTCTTTCTTATCTTTGCAGTATAGTCTATGCAGCGTGTCATACAAAGGGGTACCGGTGCAAAGAAGAGATCGCCAGCTGCATGAGCCTTCTACACCCGTTATACTAGCTGCTTTTATCAAGCGACTTTCCTTGAAAAAGCAGTGAAATGCAGATGTGACAGCTTCTTTTCAGGATAGTATATTGGAATGAAACTTGCGTTATTTGTGTAAGTAAAGCACAATAATTACTAAAAGGTGTTGACAAGAATTCTCCAATTGGGGTATACAAGAGGAGGTCAAGCCGCTTTAGCTCAGTTGGTAGAGCAAAGGACTGAAAATCCTTGTGTCCTCGGTTCAATTCCGAGAGGCGGCAG
>DUPO01000121.1 GCA_012838275.1 Spirochaetales bacterium | reverse complement strand
GGGCTCTTATCCAACACCTCGCCCCGTATGATGGGAGCGGGAGCATAGACTGGCTGTATCTTCTTGGTATCGGTGAGGACTTTCAGGCCAAGGGCGGCAAGTTGTCCGTCCGTTCCATAAGCCATGGCGGCATTCACCCCATCCTGAGCAGAGGCGGCGGCCTTTTCTGTGAGGGTTGTGTTACCTCCTGCAAATACCAATAGCTGGTCATTGCTGAGCTTAAAGCCATATCCACGCTCAAAGCTAGGTAGTGCCGGTTCGTCTGAGACAAACTCCTCACTGGCTGCGAGCTTGAAATCTCCGCCCTTGTTGATGTATGCGGCGAGGTCTTCCAGGGTTTTCAGTGATGCCGACTTGGCGAGGTCGTTTCTCACTGAGATGGCCCAGGTGTTATTGGCAGGGGAGGGATGCAGCCATATGATGTTGTTGGCATCCTTATCCAGCTGAGCTATTTTGTCATATCCCTTCTGCCAATCCTTCCACAGGTCGAGATCTTCATTGTCAGAGAAGAAATAGAATCCGTTCCCGGTATATTCGGGATATATGTCTATTTCACCCGCTAGAATAGCGGATCGTACGATAGGCGATGTCCCTGTCTGGGTCTTGTCGATGACATTGAGACCACCGTTTTCCAGGAGCAGGACTATCATATTGCCCAGCAAGGCTCCTTCGGTGTCTATCTTGGACCCTACGGTGACTTCGGCCTTGCCTGACTTTTCAGAACTACCGCCTGCTGTGAGGGGAAAAGCCAAAAAGGCTAGAATGAAGATAAGGGTGAATCCCTTTGTGATCGTTTTATACATACGTACCTCCGTATTGTGATGATTCTCCATGCAGATACTGCTGGTGAACCGAATTCTTATTATGGTTATGCATCTTTCCCTTCGGAAAGGTTGCTGAACATGAACGGGATCAATTCTGCGACTGTGGGGTGGGGCAGGACGGTATTTTGGAGATGCTGATAGGGAAGCTTGGCTTCCATAGCCAAGGCTATCATTCCGATGATCTCATCCCCTCCAACGCCAAAGACCGAAGCGCCGAGGATTGTGTCGTCCTCTTTGCTGACTAGGATCTTTATGAAACCTTTAGTTTCGCTTTTTTCTTTAGCTCGGCTGATGGCACTCATCTGCATTTTTGCTACAAGAAAGGGAACTCCCTTTTTCCTTGCCTGCCTTTCCGACAAGCCGACTCGAGCCAAAGGAGGATCCATATAGAGGCAGTAGATGGGAATCCTGTCGGAAATCTCCAGTTTGCCACCTTCTAGGGAGGAGAGATAGACCTGTCCGTCATGTACCGAGGTGTGGGTAAAGGCACCTCGTCCATTCACATCCCCTAGGGCATAGATATGGGGGACATTTGTGCGACACTGCCCATCCACTTCAATATAGCCCTTCTCATCGGTTTGTATTCCAGCCTTTTCAAGGTTGAGATTGTCACTGTTGGGCAATCTGCCCGTACCAACCAACAGGTGGGTCCCACTGACTTTCATCTCTTTCTCTCCCTGCAGATAGGTGAGCTCAATTGTGTCGGTTCCTTTCATCTGGATTTTGGTTGTGGTAGAGACAAGAAAGACATCAATGCCCTCGCTCTCCAGGATGGCTTTGGCCCGTTTGCTCACATCAGCATCCTCGCGGGAGATAAGAGAGGAAGACCTCTCAATAATGGTGACTTTTGAGCCGAATCTTCTGAATATCTGGGCGAATTCCAAACCTATGTAAGAACCCCCAAGTATGACCAGATGCTCGGGTAGCTCGGTAAGGCCTAAAAGCCGCTTGTTATCAAGCCAAGGAACAGTGTCTATTCCTGGAATATCCGGCTTGCTCGCACGTGCACCGGTATGGATGATGATCTGATCGGCTTTGATCTTTTCATCACCAACTTCCAAGGTATGTTCATCGATAAATGTAGCAAAGGTGCGGTAGTAGTCAGTCGCCCCGTCAAGCCAGGCAGTAAAGCCTTCTGTTGAACTGTTACGAATAAGGTTCATTCTGTCCATTACTTTGGGAAAGTCGACGGTGAAGTCCGGGACCTGTATGCCGAAGTCCTCGGATCGGCGCACCATGTGTGCATTCCTTGCACTTGCGACAAGGGCCTTGGTCGGGGTGCATCCCCAGTTAACACAACTGCCGCCTGTACGGTCTCCTTCCACGATAGCAACGGATTTTTTCATTGCCAACAGTTTTGGCAGGATTGTTCCGGTTGCTTGCCCGGTACCGATGATAATCACGTCATAGTTCTTCATGAGTTACCTCCTTCTGAACGTTTGACTGGAGAGTTACTCTCCTTCCTAAAAGATATCGCTACTTGTTGTTAAAGGCAAGTTAACCAGTACGAGATATGCTCTTTTAGTACTGTATATATCCAAATATACGTACTTTTAGCTATATTGCCATGCCCTCATCTGAAGTACGAACGCCTTGTCTGTAAATGATTCGATTTGCATACTATGGCTTTAACGGCTTTGCCAAGTATCATTTAACTTGGAATCATCCCCGTTTTCTCCTTGATTAAGCACCTCTGTGCTGGTATCGTTGGAGTAAGTGGAAAGGCATGTATCGCTCGATTTCAAGCGATACATGCTTCCTTGAAAAACTAGGCCCTAATGGAGTAATTGTGGATAGAGCTGATTTCAGACTCAATTTTCAGCAGAAACTTGCATCGGTGGTCCTGTTGCTATTCTTCGCAAGTTTTTTCTTTCCATTCTATCTTGCCCGAGAAAACAGGATATCCGAGGACATTCAAAGTGGCTTGCTTTCACTGAGCCCGCTCTGCATCCTGTTTCTGATGTTACCCCCGCTTCTGATCGCTCTTCATGCATTCGCTCGAAAGGGCTGGATGAAGGAAGTCACGATTACCCTTTCGGGTGTCTTGGGCCTGTTTTTCCCGATGATGGTGCTCGCCATTGTAGGTTCCGATGTCAGTGATGCTTTCGGGTCCCTGGCACGATACAGTCCCGCCTCCGGGATGTATCTCTATCTTACTGCTGTCATAATCATCTTCCTGATGAAACCCAAGTTCAGGCTCTATGATCTGTCAGGGATGATCCTTGTCGCTCTGGCAGTGATGTTTGTGGCTTCAAAAGGATCCTATGACAGGTTGGGGATTGTGCTCGAGGGGAGAAACTTTGGTAGTCGGGTCACCCGGGAAGTGTTGGCACATATTCGTCTTACATTCATAAGTCTTGGGATCAGCATTGTGATCGGCATACCCCTTGCCCTGGCAAGCTTTCAAGGCAAGCGCGCCAAAAAAATAGTATTTCCATTCCTTAACCTCCTGCAGACCATTCCCAGTATCGCCTTGTTCGGGCTTCTGATAACCCCTCTCTCTTTGCTCTCTAGGACATTTCCCTTTTTGCGTGAGATGGGCATCAAGGGCATCGGTAATGCTCCGGCGATCATAGCGTTGAGCACGTATGCCCTCTATCCCATAATCAGGTATAGCTTCACAGCCTTCAGCAGCATTGAAGAGTCCGTCATACAGGCTGCAAAAGGGATGGGGATGAACCCCTTTCAAATCTGGAGGATGGTACGATTTCCCTTGGCTGCCCCTGGTGTGCTTCACGGCATTCGGGTCGCCTTGATCCAGACTATCGGCAATGCGACCCTTGCTAAGCTGATAGGAGGCGATGGCCTTGGCGTATTGGTATTTGAAGGTCTTGGACAGGCTTCGGTTGATATGGTGCTTTTAGGAATGTTGCTGATAATCGCACTGACCATCGCAAGCGACAGGATTTTTCAGATATTCATCTATCTGGTGACTCCGCCGGCATTGCGCGGGAAGGCGGTTGGAAATGGATGACCAGACGATAAGGAACAAAACAGATGCAATCACACCATAATCACCCGGTACTTACCGATACCCACAGCTTCCTTACTGTAAAAAACATTGCAGTGAACTACGGAGAGATTGCAGCTTTGCAAGATGTGACCCTCTCGATTCCTGCCAACAGGGTAACGGTTCTTATCGGCCCCAGCGGGTGCGGTAAGTCGACAACATTGCGCTGCCTCAACGGCTTGGTGAAAATCGATGGGGGTAGTATAACCTATGAGGATGAAGGGATTCAGGACCTGAGCGAGACTGACCTGCGTAGGAGCATGGGCTATGCGATACAATCAGTCGGCCTTATGCCTCACCTCAGTGTGGAAGAGAATGTGGACCTGGTACCACGCCTCTTGGGTTGGCCGAAAGCATCAAGAACTGAAAGGGTGGAGAAATTGCTCAAGCTGGTACGTCTCGAGCCTGAGATATATAGCAAGAAATACCCTCATGAACTTTCAGGGGGGGAGGCTCAGAGGATTGGGTTTGCCCGCGCCTTGGGTGCTGATCCCCCTATGCTCCTCATGGATGAACCTTTTGGAGCGGTAGATCCGCTCAACCGCGAACAACTGCAAGATGAATTCATTCGTATCCAGCGCCAGCTGAAAAAGACAGTGGTTTTTGTTACCCATGATCTGGACGAGGCTATCAGGCTCGCTGATTACCTGGTGATCATGAAGGATGGCAAGATAGTACAGGCTGATGCTCCTGAACGGATACTTGCTTCCCCTAGAGGAGAGTTTGTGGAGCGCTTCCTTGGCCCTGACCGGGCCTTGCAACGGTTGACCCTCTTTACTGCAGACCGCTTGATGGAAAAGGTTTTGAGTGGTGTTGAGGAGAAGCCTGCACTGGCACCCGATGAGAGTTCGAACCGTACCTATTGGCAGGTAGATGCTGAAGGCAAGCCGATAGCCGGCTATGCATGGGTCGGAGACAAGGCAATAAGGCGCCTTATTGTTAACGGAACGCATACAGTACAGCAGTACTCATCCCTGAAGGAGTGCGTATCAAAGATTTTGAACCTTGGCCTCCCTTCAGCCGCCGTTGTCTGTGAGGAGGGAAGGCTGTGTGGGGAGGTGCGCTTTGAAACTATACAGCAAATCAGCCAAGGCTGAAGATACAAATCTAACCAAAAGGGTCTTGCTGCTCGCCCTGCTTGTAACGCTCCTTCTTCTGTTCATGCTTTCCGAACAGGTGCAAACCCTGATTCTCTCATTTCTTTTTCCATCAGAGGGAAGATATACCCACTCAAGAAAAACCATACTGCAGATGACAGGCGAGCACATAATGCTCACTCTCCTCGCTACAGCTCTCGCCGCAACGGTTGGGGTCCTTATCGGGATTGCCGTAACCCGGAAAGGGGGGCAGGACTTTCAGATACTTATCCTCAGGCTTAATGCTTTCATCCAGACCTTCCCCCCATCGGCTGTGATCATCCTTGCCTATCCTGTACTGGGATTCGGGTGGAAGCCGGCCCTGCTCGCTTTATTCCTCTACTCACTGTTTCCCATCCTGGGCAATACGGTGGTCGGCTTCCAATCAGTGGCGCCTGAGATAAAGGAGTCGGCCCGTGGGATGGGGATGACGGCGCTACAGCAACTGTGGATCGCAGAATTTCCCCAGGCTTGGCCTATGATACTCACCGGAATACGGCATAGCTATATCCTCAATCTCGGGACCGCGGCCATCGCTGCGGTAATCGGAGGGGGAGGGCTCGGCACTATCATCATCAGCGGACTTGCTTTGAGGAACTCAGCCCTAGTACTGAGCGGCACCATAGTCATCAGTCTGTTGGCTTTTATAGGCGAGCAGGTGTTTCTTCTGCTTTCACGGTTCACCAGAACCTAGGAAAACAAGGACCCTTATGAGGTTTTTTGAGTACAGCCGCTTTTGTATAAAAGTTGTGCTTCGGTAGTTTTGATGGTACAGTTAGTTCAATTCATTTGATAAAAAGGTGTTACCCCATGCATCCAGTCTTCCTATTTGCTGGCTTCTTCTTTTTTGCCATAGCTAACAACATGCTTGGCCCTTTAGCGACCAATATCATGGCTTCCACTGGAATGACCCTTTCCCAATCAGGCTCTTTGGTTAGTTTCATGCAGATGGGTTCTCTGACTGCAATAGTCGTATCACTGCTCATCATGAAGAGGTTGCGCCAAACAACGGTTACCCGAATAGGGTATATGTTTCTTATCCTAGCCCTTCTTGGAATCTCATTCACATCCGGTAAGTTTCTACTGTTTGCACTGTATGCGGTCATTGGCTTTTCGGCTTTTCTTGTCGATAGCGGATCCAATGCAGTCCTGGCGAGTGACTTTTATGAGAAACGAACCCTCTATATCCCTTTGTTGCATTTTTGTTACAGTGCCGGAGCTATTATTACAGGATTCGTAATCCTACCCTTCAAAGGACCGTTGTGGCGCTTCGCATACGGTTCGGTTGGGACGATTATCGCTGTTATTCTAATCTTTGCGCATATCGAAAAACGATATAGGGGTAAGGGGAAGCATAGCACAGCAGGAAAAGCGCCATCACAACTTCAGGTCGGACCAATCCTTCCTATCCTGAAGGACAAGGCTTTTGTAATGTATACCCTGGTCATCATGCTCTACATGGGGAGCCAGATCATTTGTTCCACTTGGATTCCTGTCTATGTAGAGACCGAACTGATGCAGTCCCCTGCGATAACAGCAACCTCGCTCACGGTCTTCTGGGTCGGTATCGCCATCTCCCGGTTGCTGATGGGACCGGTCATGAGCAGAGGGGGGAATCCTTTTGCCCTGTCAATCGTCGGGATGATCCTAGCGGCAGCAACCCTGTTCGTGCTGCCATTCACCGGCAACATCATCCTCGTCCTCATACTTGTCGCCTCCTGCGGGTTTTTTGCGGGAGCAACCATCCCCATGTATATTGTGGTCACTGCAACTTGGTATCCCAAAAATACCGCATTCATCTCGCTTTCGTATATCTTGGGCGGGACTATCGGAAGGATGATATTCCCCTGGTTGGTTACAGAAATCGCTGAGGTGCGCAACCTCGGGTATGCTTTGATGATTAGCAGTACCATGCTCTTCTTATCAGCTCTGTTACTGATTCTGATCCAAAGGATAACCAAGGAACGATGGGCTTGATTTTCTCTCCCTTGCCATGACAGCATTTCGACGACAGTACATGAATGAGGGATATGTAAGGTCTGGAATCGGAAGCTGAGGGGTATTCAATTAGCCTTTGGGTAAAGGGTGATTCCCTTGACTTTAAGCAGAGGCGCTTCGTAAGATTAGATATAAATCATTGGATGGAGGATAGCTATGCATAAAAGGCCTTTTGGACCAGACAAGAAAATGGTATCTGAGGTAGGGCTCGGCACCTGGCAGATCGGGGGGTCATGGGGAACGGTCGAAGACAAGACAGCCATGGAGATACTCCGGACAGCTACCCAAGCAGGTATAACCTTTTTTGATACCGCTGATGTATATGGTGACGGAAGAAGTGAGCGATTTATCGGTAAATTTCTGAAAGATCACCCTGAAAAAGTCTTTGTTGCAACAAAACTGGGCCGTGGCTCTTCTCCTGGGTGGCCACAGAACTTTACTCCAGAAGCGATGATCAAGCATACGGAGAATTCCTTATCCCGTTTGGGATTGGAACGGATTGACCTTATTCAACTCCATTGTATACCCAAAGAGGTGCTGGCCGATGGTGCTGTTTTTGATGTTTTGAGGGAGTTGAAGAGTCAGGGTAAGATTGCTGATTTCGGAGCCAGCGTCGAAACGGTTGATGAGGGGCTCATCTGCCTGAAAGAAAAAGGAATCGCTTCGCTGCAGGTCATCTTCAATATCTATCGGCAGAAACTCATCACTGACCTATTTGATAAGGCAAAGCAGCAGCAGGTCTCCATAATTGCCCGTGTTCCTTTGGCAAGCGGACTTCTCTCAGGGAAAATGAAGAAGAGTACCACATTTGCTGCAACAGACCATAGGAATTTCAATCGTGACGGGGCTGCTTTCAATGTGGGGGAGACCTTTGCCGGCCTTCCTTTTGAAAAGGGCGTGGAGCTTACCGAAGAGCTTGCCGGATTCAAGCCAGAAGGGATGACTCTTGCACAGATGGCGCTTCGCTGGATATTGGATCATGAAGCAGTATCGGTGGTTATCCCAGGAGCGAGCCGTCCCGCCCAAGTCCTGGATAACGCCGCGATCTCAGACCTTTCCCCTCTGTCCTCAGAGTTGCACAAGAAATTGGAAACTTTTTACAAGGAGAAGGTAGCTCAGCATATCCGGGGGCCTTACTAAAAGCTGGTCTCACCACCACGCTTGAATCGTGGGGGTCTGATACATACGGCGGTCTCATTTTGAGGCCGCCATTGCTTTCGTTCATTGGGGGTTCGGCCCGATCTTCCTTTGATTCATATCGTGAGGTCACTAAACGGTAAAGGTCCGGTCTGTTTTTATACCGGCAAGTTGTCCTCTTCCATTGTGTCTGAAGAGTCGGTCTTGCGCAATTGGACTAATACAACACCCATCAGTATGATGATTGCTCCCAGCATCTGGGATGCATACATCACATCCTTAAATATGATGGCGCTTAGAATGATCACAATGACAGGAGGTAAGTTTCCATAGACTGAAACTTTTGTGCTTCCTATGTTTTTTATTGCATAATTCCATAATATATTGGCAAACAAGAAGGCTATGAGACCTGAATACAGGACACAAATCCAGCCGACAGGTTCGATTTCAGAGAGAACCAATCCACTCATCTGGGGGAAATAGAAAATCTGATAGATGACGACGGATACGGCCATCGCCAGACCAGTAACTTGCAATGGTTTGTATTTCTTCATATAAGGACGTAAAAAAGTTGTATTGATTGCATAGCCGAATTCAGCGACAACAATGAATATGATGCCCTTTAAGGTGGATTGTGTTGTCGAATCCGGTTGATGCGAGGCAAAGGTGATTACAATAAGCCCCACTATAGTGAGCAGGATACCGAAGATGGATTTCCAGTCTGGCCGTTCCAGCTTGAAAGCCAAAGAGAGTATGACAACATGTATCGGCATGGTAGCCATCAATATCCCTCCAAGCGGAGCTGATGTCTGGTCTATGCCGATGGGGAACAGGATGTTGAATATTCCCAGTCCCAAGCAGCCTATCCCTGCAACTCCTAGAAGATCCCGTTTTGTGAAAGGGACTCTCCCTGGCATCCAAAAAGCAAAATAGAGCATGAAGGGGAAGGCTATCAGCAGGCGTATGCCGCTAAACTGCGGAGCAGTAAGATAGCGAAACCCGATCTTCATTGCTATATTGTTGAATCCCCAGCTTGTGACGATCAGAAACAATACAACATGAACCCACAACCCAAAATCACGCTCTTTATCCATTAAGATTTACCCAGCCTTACTTCATGCCCAACCAAACCATCTATAGCATATGTTTGAATTTATGATGAGTCTAACAGGTTGATTCAAGCATTACAAGTTAGAATAATACCATTTCTTGTTTTCACTTTCTGATATTTGGGCCATAGAACACCCTCTGCCCAGCGATATCTGCAGGCAGTATTGTATTTTCGAACCAAGGAGCGAATGTAAAATAAAAAATCAGAGTCGTCTTATAAAAAAGATAAAAAAATATCCGGAGCCAACTTCTCAAAGGGTATTGAGAAGTTGGCTCCGGCTTTACTCTCTATGAAATGGTTGGGGGTTCATTGTCTTGATTTTCCCAATCCTTTCTAACTCCATCTTTTGCCTTGTTCCAAGCCTGATCGATTGTCTTCTCCAGATTGGTTTCCATGTCGGCACGCTCTTTTTCTGATTGGGCCCGTAATTTGGTAGCCATTGCCTGAGACCAGTCATCCTTTACTTGTGGCAAAGCTGCTTCCCATCTTGCTGAAGCCGCTTCCGATGCCTTGTTTATGCCTGCAAGAAGTGTTTTACCTTCAGCAGCTTCAGAAGAACCTGGCTGATAGATAAAGAGTTTCTCTAAAGTGGCTTTTGATGCTGAGTAATTCTTGTTTTCGAATTGGATCTTTGCATCTGCAAGAAGCCTTCCTGCTTCATAACGCTCCTCATCCAATGCAACTGATAACTGAGCATTCTCTTTGTTTCCAGTCTTTACGACAGTCAGGCTCATGATTGCAAATACAAGCAATCCTCCGATAAGCAGGGCGATAATCCGATTCACTAACAAATTGTCCTTAAAAGTAGCCATTGCGTCCTCCAAATGATAACATCCCAATTCATACTGTATTGGGTGAGTGCTGTGATGCAGTCCATACTGTCATTTGATTGTCGGGTTCTTAATGATATCAAAATAATTGGAGTCAAAAAGGAACATGTTAAGCGACTCGAATACAGTGTACTCGGTTTGATAGTATTATTATATAGCTGTAGCTCATAAGGTTAGATGGGGGAGTGTCTGCAGAGGCGTAAGGGGAGACTAAAAAAAGTCTTCTGGTTCGCCCGGCGAATTATATGTTGTTTATAAAGTCTTCTATTGTTTCCTGACTCCATACCACAGTACTTACACCATCGACCTTAGTCCTGTCATTGGGATACGC
>DUPO01000120.1 GCA_012838275.1 Spirochaetales bacterium | reverse complement strand
GGGTCCTCTGACTTGCTGTTACAATGACTATTGAGTACCTTTAGGGTGGTAACAATACAAGGAGGACCTATGAACACAGAACAATTAGCTCGCATGAAGACTGGAAAAGGCTTTATCGCTGCATTGGACCAGAGTGGCGGCAGTACCCCAAAAGCACTGTTGCAGTATGGAATATCCGAGGACTCCTACTCCAGTGATGAAGAGATGTTTGACCTTGTGCATGCAATGCGTACAAGAATCATCACAAGCCCCGCCTTTACTGAAGATCACATCCTGGGTGCCATTCTGTTTGAAGATACCATGGACCGCACCATACAAGGGATGTCCACCTCCGACTACCTATGGAAAACCAAGAGGATAGTCCCCTTCCTGAAGGTGGACAAAGGCCTTGCCGACCTGGCTGACGGAGTACAGATGATGAAACCCATCCCCAATCTGTGGGCCTTGCTTGAACGCGCAGTCAAACACGGCATCTTTGGGACCAAGATGCGCTCAGTCATCAAGGAAGCCAACTCCAGAGGGATCAAGAAGATCGTGGAACAGCAGTTCGAGATCGCCAAGATCATACTGAAGGCCGGCTTGGTCCCTATCATAGAACCTGAAGTCGACATCCACAGCAAGGACAAGCAGGCATCTGAGAAGATCATGAAGTCAGAGATCGTCAGACAGCTAGCCCTCCTCAATCCGGAGGACAGGGTGATGTTGAAGCTCTCCATACCTACCCAGCCCAATCTCTACGTTGATTTGCAGAAAGATGAGCATATGGTACGTGTGGTCGCACTCTCAGGAGGCTATAGCCGAAACAAGGCAAACACCCTCCTCTCCAAGAACCACGGCCTTATCGCAAGCTTCTCCAGAGCCCTCTCCCAGGACCTGCATGCAGAGATGACCGACGAGGATTTCAACAAGACCCTCGACACCTCCATCAAGAGCATCTATGAGGCTTCAATCACCTAAGAGGGGCGTACAGACAGCCACATGCAAACTGCGTAGAATGGGATCCCTATTCTACGCAGTTTTTCTCCCTGTCCGCACTGCCCTTGATCCGGTTCGGATACATGCCTGTCTGCAAGCCGATAGCCATCATTGCAAAACCGAAGATGCCCAAACGGGTCTGCTACACACCCTGCTTGAAGAGCACGGTCTTCTGATAGTCGGAGGGCAACATCCCATAGTGCTTTCGGAATGCCCTCCTGAAAGTCTGGCTGTTGGCATACCCGCAGAGAGCGGTCACCTCGTTGATGGTCATCTGCCTCTCGCTGAACATGCTTGCCGCCCGGGCAAGTCGGTACTCCTCCAGATACTGGGCAAAGGATGTCTCCATCCTTGTCTGCATGAAGTGGTAGAGGAAGCTCTCCTTCATGGAGAAATCCTTCGCCATGGAGGAGAGGTTCAACGAACACTGGTCGTAGTGGTCCTGGATGTATGAGACGATCTTCTGTATGAGGATATCCTCCTTGTCCTGATTCTCGCCCCTGACATTTTTTGCAAAGGCAAGGAAGTACTGCTTGGCCTGAGGGTAGGTGGTGAAGACCTTGGGAGGGTCCTCATGGTGCATAGCCTGGCACAGCTTGATGGCTGTCGCATACAGGACCCTGAGCAAATTGGACGTCTCCTCGCCCCCTAGGCTGCGTGCTGCGAAGTTGTCCTGTTCGAGTATCCTCAAAATCTCCTCAAGAGCCTCCTCCTCACCCCGAAGGACAGCAAAGTAGAGCTTGCGTTCCATATCCGAAGTATAGTGGTACCGCTCCCTTCTCAAGGTGATCTCAGAGTACCTACGCAAGACTTCCACCTGCTTCTCATTTGATATGGACTGCAACACATCACTACACTCATTGGTCGCATCGAATATCTCGTTGAGACTTTCCTTGGACGAGCTGACAGCCATTGAGGCGGAGGTCGGTGTGACCAGGGAGAACTCCTTCCAAAACAGGTCGATCTGCTTATCAAGATAGGAACCGTCATGATGCCAGAGCATTATCCAGATGGAGAAGGAGAAATCCATATACAGGAAGTGTTGCCGGGCAAAGGTCTGTTGGGCCTGCTTCTGTGCGGCAATCCTTGTAAAGTCGATATCTTCCAGCCTGTCGCTGGTAAGTATGTCATTCACATCATGGATGACGAGATGGACCATCTGGAAGACAAGGTTCTGTGAGAAGTCGATGTCCTCCTGGACCAGCTTGAGCATCGCCTGTATCTCGCTGGTATCCGCCATCTTCCCATGGATAAGACGCCTGAAGAAGGTGTCGGTGATAAAGGGGGTCCCCCCCGACATCCTCACCTTGTTCCGGTCCTCAGCCACTATCGCCTTGATATGTCCCAATGCCTGCTCATAAGGGAGAGGACTCTCCCCTTGGCTTGCCAAACCGAAGAGCTCGACCCAATCCTTGCGATTCCGCAACAGGATGAATAGGGCAAGAGCAGCCATCACGAGAAACATGACGAGACTCAAAACGGTCAGCACTGTCCAAAGCGGACTCATCATCGCAGAGATGTCCTTCAAGGAGAGTACAGAGAAGAAGCGCAGACCGCTTACCTCGGAAGTGAGGACCGAAAGCACATACTTCTCATCGCCAACCTGTATCCGGTGCTGTCCATCCCCATAGTCGAGGCCGACAACAAGGGATGTATCCCCCCAGGAGGTAATGAGCTTGCCTGAACTGTCAGTTATGAAGGAGGTAAGGTTCTCCCCTACCCTCTGCTCAGCAAGGATCGAGGAGAAAAACTCACTGTCTAGCAACATGACTATCTTCCCCGAATTGGAAGAGGGGCTGTTCAGGGGGAAGGTCTGCACTAAAGGGATGACCCTCATGGCCCTGCCGTCGACAAGTGCTGTCGTCTCAGCAAAGAAGGCCCGGGAAAAGGGGGCTGTAAGATATTTTGAACGGAACTGGCGATAGTTGAGCCCCTCAAAGGCAAACAGTGTAGGATACATCTTCTCAGGTTCCAAATAGGCGTTGCTTGCAGAGAGCAGATACCCGCTGTTTTTCGAAAATATGTAGATCTCAGAGAGCATCGAACTGATGCTTCGGGCTACCGGCAGGGTTATCTTTGCATCGATGATGGTCTGAATATCTATAGAGCCCCCATCGACCTCGCCTTGGTAGATGAACTTGGCTATATCATTGTCCAAGAGTAAAAGCTGGGAGAGCTTGAAAGCCTGGTCCAAGGAGAGGTCTGCCGAGGTCTTGGCAAGACGCAGCATTGCGTAGTTTTGCTCCATCTTGTCCTCCCGGACTGTCTTGAGCATCCAATTCTGGGAGAAAAAAAGCACCACGAAGCTGATGATAACAACCAACAGAAAGATTATGAAGGTCTTTGAGTTGGGTAGATAGAAGGCTTTTTTCATCATGGTGAAGTAGAGTATACCACGAGCCCTAGCCGCTCAACAACAAATCTCTAGAGGAGTCTCAAAGGGCACTAACCCGAATATGAAAAATCTCATTCTTTCCTCAAATGATTATTTCCCGTATGGGTTGGAACTATGTTTTAATGGAGTAAGACAGGGAGAGAATCCCATAAGGAGAAAAGAAGAGGAAGCCGTT
>DUPO01000119.1 GCA_012838275.1 Spirochaetales bacterium | reverse complement strand
TAAGCTCTAATAATTGTTTGGGATTTTTGCTCTGTATCCGATCTTCGTTTTATAGATCACCATACGTAGCCTAGCAATTTCAAACTGGCTTATAATCTCAATTATGGTGTATATGTATAACTATTTGCGCAGATAAACTATAAATTTCAGCTAATTAGTAAATAATTTTTCAAATACTGGACATTGTGTTACTATTGCTACAATTGCAAGTATTATCATGAGCACGGATAATCTTCTAGTACTTTTCACAATTGCGTGATCTTTATGAACGTTGACTATACTTGTAATTTGTTTTTCTAATGCATGAATCGCAGCAAGTCGGGCTTTAACACGTCGATAAATAGTTATATATAAAGGCTTTAAACTATCCTTACCATAATTTGCTGATAATTCATATACACTACATTTGAAATGATTTTCCATTTCATTTTCATCATGAGAGTATTCATCAATAAAAGCTCTAAAATAATGAGTCTCTCGAAGAAACCGACTGTACCGTTGTAAAGACCTAGGTGGTATCGAGTTTGTCAGCAAGGTCGTAGGAATGAATCAAAAGACTCCGCTTCTTGGTATATCCGCTGCTTGGGCATACGCAAGCCTACCAGCTTCTGCTGGTTTGATGTTGATAGAACTGGTGAGAGTCGCATGTTTGAAAGATCATATTCTGCCCTTGGAAGAAGAACAAAGCATTGATTTAAAGTAAAGGAAGGTATCTATATGCAAGTTGCGATCTTAATGTTGTCATTCTTTGTTTTTCTTGCAATTGGTATCCCGATTGCCTTTTCACTTGGTCTTTCTGCATTGGCATATTTGCTTTTGTTTCTCCCGAATGTACCGTTTTCCACCATCGCACAACAAATGTATGGGGGAGTGAATTCCTTTTCTTTAACTGCGATCCCATTCTTTATTCTCGTTGGTGCGATCATGGACTCAGGAGGAATTTCCAAAAGACTGGTTGATTTTATCAAGACTCTTGTTGGACACAAACGTGGAGGACTAGGTATGATTGCTCTCTTCTCAAGTGTGATCTTCGCAAGTCTCTCCGGGTCTGCAGTGGCCAATGTCGCAGCTACCGGTGCAATAACCATTCCATTGATGAAGAAGAATGGATATCCGAAAGGGATGGCAGCTGCAATTGAATCTTCCAGTAGTAGTCTTGGTGCGGTAATTCCTCCGAGTTTACCATTTATCGTGTATGGAGGACTGACAAGTATCTCCATTGGCTCCCTTTTTCTTGGAGGGTATGTTCCCGGTATTCTGTTCACAATTCTTATTTTGACGCTTCTTATCATCAAGGCAAAGAAACTCCAAGTTCCTGTTGGAGAGAAAGCAGATAACAAGACACGATTTAAATCGTTCTTGCATGCTTTCCCTGCACTGTTGACTCCTTTTCTCATCATGGGAGGAATCCTTGGAGGAATCATGACCCCCACAGAAGCTGGTGCCGTAGGGTGTGTATATGCGTTTGTGGTTTCTTTTGTGGTTTATCATGAATTAAAGGTTAAAGATATTCCAAAAATTCTCGTCAATGCGGCTATCACTACAGGGTTTGTGATGTTGGTCATGAGTGTTGCGTCTCTTTTTGGGTGGATCATGGCTTTCGAAAACATACCGACAACCGTTGCGAAGGGACTGATATCTGTGTTGAAGACTCCCAGCATGTTCATGGTTGGGATTGTACTACTCATGATTATCATCGGAACCTTCATCGACACATTGTCTGCTTTGATAATTCTTGGCCCGGTTCTACTCCCTGCAGCGAACTTGTTGGGAATCGATCCCCTTCATTTTGGGTTGATCCTCTGTATGTCGTTGTCGTTCGGAGTTCTAACACCTCCTGTCGGAACATGTCTATTCGTAGCTTCCGGAATTGCCGAAACCACTGTAGAAGATACCGCTCACCATGTGATTCCATTCGTGACTATTCTGTTCGGCGGTACCATTATTCTGGCACTGTTCCCTGATTTAATTTTATGGTTACCACGTCTTACGGGATATGGAGGCTGATAGATCGGAAAGTGATGGAAAAGTTTTGTAGTTTGGCCACTTCCGACGAGTCAACTCACACTGATACACGTGTGGGTTGGCTCTCGTTTATACGTCTGAAAATTAATTTTCATGAATATCTTCTGAATTCTTCCAGCATGTATGGCATGCCACATGCATACCTGCAGGATCGGCGGATCTGTGATATCATGGGGGAAAACAGAAAGGGGCTAAACCATGAAACGTCTTTACTTCGTATGTGGTCTACTTTTGGTGTTGCTTCTGCCATTGGCTGGCAAATCAACCGCAATGATGTTGGTCGAAACAGGTCTGGATGCGACTTCTAGGACCCAGTCGATTGCAGTCGAAATCGATGGAGAAACCATCTATCTCGGGGGAATCTCCCTGCGTTCTTTGAAGCAAGTGATGAACAACCACGATTTTTCTCCACTTCCTTTGGAGGAACGGATCCGTCTGTACGACGAAGCGCATCTCGCGTTAACCTGGCCGGCATTCAAGAACCTGTTAGTGGGCTTCGGTGAAGGTTCGAAGTTGCAGGGAGACACCGCTTCCTCATTGTTCGGTATCATCACCGATTGGGCGACGTTGTCTTTGGTCGGCAGTGGTATGGGTATGCTTGTCGTAGATCTGATGTTCATCTATCCATTCAGATCGAGCTTACAAGATGAACAGTTCTTCTCG
>DUPO01000118.1 GCA_012838275.1 Spirochaetales bacterium | reverse complement strand
TCTCCATAACCTCCTTCTTCGACTGGGGCTTCATCAAGGCAGGCCTACTCAAAGAAGAATGGGGATCAGGAGACGGAGTACACGTAGTGGACGTACTCAACGCCTTTGACTACTCCAAAGGCCTCTCTGATGATATCTTCAGCATGAAGAGAGCTGAATTCATGGTCACATCCACCATCTACAAGGAGCAGAGTTCCTTGCAGCTCTACCTTAAGCCGACCTATACAGCTGGGCTTTCATCCATGGATAAAAATAATAGATGGTCCTTAATGCCTGCTAACTTTTCAGGTATTACTACTATCGGCGAACCCAGGACAGACTCATTAAAATATGTCCAATTAGGTGTTCGGGGAAGAACAAGTATTGGTGGTGCAGATTTGGGGCTACTCTACTATAAAGGGCATATGGCACAGCCCGGTTTCTCACCTACATCACCTACTAGCGTTGATATCATCTACACCCCCTACCAACTCTTCGGAGCTGAGGGTACCTATATACTTGGGCAGTTCACCTTCATGGCTGAAGGTGGGTACATGCTCAGCAAAGATAAGGATGGTACAGACGCTACACTCTACAACAGCAAGTGGGTCTACCTTGGTGGGGTGAGCTATCTCGAACCTACAAGCCAACTGTATCTAGCCCTTATGTACAACGGACATTTCATAGAGCATTTTGATCAAGTGAAAAGCAATGCCGCCGTTCCCTTTACAGGATTTGATGTTGATATGATGCAGGCTTTCGATGGCAAGGCCTATGGCAACACCGTCACCCTAGCTATGGAGATGCCCCTGTTCCGTGAACGGGTGAAAATTCGCCTAGGGGCGACCTACCAGATAGAAACAGAGGGCTTTGCCCTATTGCCTTCAGTTAGTTGGCAGGTAAGCGATGACCTCAAACTTGAGTGTAAGGCGGTTGTATACGGTGGGGCGAAAGATAGCCTTTTCAAGACGTGGGATGATAACGATTATATGACGATTGGTATAACTCACTACTTCTAACGCCTATTCTAGAAAGGACGAGTGTGGTAGAATCCTCCTCAGGGGGATCGGATAGTGTTCATTATTGGAGACATTCTGCTTTTTCTGACTACCGCACTCGTATTTTCCATAACGTGTCTCTGTGTTCTCCTGCATGTTCGTGCAAAGGACAAATATACCAGTGGATTTCTGACTATTCTAATCCCCTTGTGTTTTCAGATGTTTCTGACCATGCTCTATGCTTATGTGCCACGAGTCTACCCTCCAGAACTGCTTTCTGGTGATATCTACCTATATTTCTGTCTTGCCGCCACGCTGATTTCGATCTTCCTCACGACTCTGATGCTGTTGACCATGAGCCGCTATCTGATAGCGCTTCTTCCTGCCTCAGAGAAGGAGAAGAGCCTGGGGAAACGCATCCTGGGCATACTCATCCTGGCTTTCCTAATACTCAGCCTACTGATAATCATTGGAATGAGCGAAGGGGACTGGACGTATGCGATGGACCTTACCTTCTCCTACCATCTCTTCAGCGGCAGTGTGTTCATGGTTATCCATGGCTTCATCTCTCTCATCTATAGGAAGAAGGCCCAAGGCTGGGAGCAGGAGCGGCTACTGACCGGTATCAGCGCCACGTTCATCCCTTTGCTGATCCTTTTCCCTCTGGATATGATTTTTTTCTGGGACCATGCCTTCAAGTTCACCTATCTGAGTTTCTCGGCGTTTGCAGTCTACCTCTACTATTTTATCAGCAGAAGGTACTTTCTCACCTATGAGTCTGCCACTGAAGCCACGGTATCCCTACAAGCTGAGTTCCTTGAAGAGCATGAGGTGTCGGCAAGGGAGAAGGAGATCATAGCCTTGTTACTGAAAGGCTTGAGCAATAGGGAGATCGCGGAGAAACTCTTCATCTCTCCCAACACAGTAAAGACACATATCAAGAATATCTATGCAAAACTCGGGGTCTCAAACAGGGTGTTGCTATTCTCCCTATTACAGGAAAAATCAACTCCCTAGCTCCTGTTTGCAATCCTCGCAGATTCCAGTGAGATAGAAGGTGTGGTCATGCACGGTGAACCCGTGCTCTGTCTCGAACTGCCGCATCTGTTCCGTATAAAAGCACCCGCCCAAATCAATGAACTGATGGCAACTCTCACAGTGAAACCAGTGGTGGTGGCCCTTGCCCTCCTTGGCGGAGTAATAGCGTTCGGTCCCATGGTCGCTGCAGTGCAGGACAAATGAGGTCGCAAGATTGTTATTCTCCAGATAGTGCAAATTCCTATAGACAGTAACAGGGTTGCAGAAGTCACTGAGCTGTTTTGCCAACTCAGTGACGGAGATGGGTTGCTTCGCACTCTTCAACCTCGCAAGAATGGCCTTCCTAGCTTTTGTCATTGTGTAGGGTCCTCCTCCTGCTATAGGTTACCAGCATCCTTGTAGCGGCTGTGCCAAGGAAAGCACCGCCGGCAATGACAACCACCATCGCTCCAACAGGGACATCAAGCATCCATCCTGCAGCCAGCCCGCCGAAAGAGAAGATTGCGGAAAAGATCGTCCCCAGGGCCATCATGGAAGCTAGATTCTTAGCCCAGTACCCTGCTGTCCCTGCAGGGAGGGTCAACATTGCAATGACCATCACAATACCTACGAACGTCTGCAACAGGACCACCGCAACGGCTGTGATGCTGAGCATCAGGAGGAACACTCTCTGGGTAGGAATACCCCGGACCTGGGCAAACTCCTCATCAAAGGAGGTCGCTTCGATCTGAGGATAAAAACGCCATGCGAGGAGGATTACCACCACATCGAGGATGAAAAGCAGGACAAGATCCTTCGTCGAGATGAGCAAGATATTTCCAAACAGATAGGAGGACGGGTCCGTATAGCCGGGGGTCTTTGCCATAAAAAGGACACCTATGCTCATCCCGATGGCCCAAATGGCCTGGATGACCGTATCCTCACGTTGCTTCGCTTTCAGCGATACCACCCCGATGATAGCCGCAGCTAGGATGGCAAAGACAATTGCTCCCATCATGGGGGTTATACCCGCCACCTTTCCTGTCGCCGACAGGTAGAGTGCGATACCGATACCTCCCAACACAGCGTGGGAAATAGCCCCTGCAAGGCCTGCGATCCTTTTGACGGTAACCACCGCCCCTATGACCCCAAACAGGATGGAGGAGAGCAGGCCTGCAACCAGGGCGTTGCGTACAAAGGGGAAATCAGGATTAACGAGTGCGGAGAAAAAACCCAGAAGATTATCCATTGTTCGCCCCTCCATCAAAGGTACAGTAATCAGCGGGGAGTTCAACATCATGCAAAACCCGTTTAGCCTCTCCGCCGTAGAGCTCTGCAGGGGCATTATCCATCGGCTCCAAGCTGTGCTGAACAACAGTCCGGCCCTTCTGCCCCGGCTTTTGGGCACCAATGCAGAAGACGCGATCAGTAAGGGAGGAGACTGTACTCATGTCGTGGGTAACGATGAGAATGGTTGTCTTTCCCTTGAAAAGACGCAACGTATCAAAGAGGCGTTTCTCACTCTCCGCATCCATGTTCGCTGTGGGTTCATCCAGGATGAGCATCTTCGGGCCGGCAACAAGGGCACGGGCCACCAGTACCCGCCTTCTCTGTCCTCCTGAGAGCTCACTGTAGGGTCGCTGGGCCAACTCTCCCATCTCCACCTGCTCGAGGGCTTGCAGGGCCGCCTTGTCCCTTGAGGCCCTGCTCCTCCTGGATGTGGAGAGCACGCCACCCATCCTAACGACTTCCAACACGGAAATGGGAAAGGTAGGATCGTAGGTAATGTGCTGAGGCACGTAGCCTATCATGGATTTGTTTTTTTTGGGTTGGTCGCCAAAGAGCCGGACTTCCCCCTTCTGGCTCTGCTCAAGCCCTAGGATAAGCTTGAGGAGTGTCGTCTTGCCGGAACCGTTGGGACCGACGAGCGCGCTGAACTCCCCTTCATGGATATGGAAGTTCACATCCTCAAGGACAGCTAGCGTATCATAAGAGAAGGAGACATGCGAAAAGCGAAGTGCAATAGGGACAGTGCTCATAATTTCCTCCCAAGTGTTCCTAACAGCGCATCCCCCATCTTTCGGATATTATCCATCCAGTCTGCAGCTAAGGGGTCGAGGGCAAGGACTTCCGCACCCGCTGCTTTTGCAACAGTCTGGGCTGAAGCAAGAGGGAACTGCTTCTGGACAAAGAGAGCTACAGCATTTTCATTTTTTGCCTTCTGGATAAGCAAGGAGAGATCCTTGGCTGTAGGTTCCTTACCTCCCAGTTCCACTGCTTCCTGGATTAGGGAGAACTCATCAAAGAAGTATCCGAAGGAAGGGTGATAGACAAACACCTTACGTCCGGCTAAGGGAGCAAGCTTAGTCTTGAGATCCACAAAGGTTTCGTCGATCTCCCCTATGAGGAGTCTGTGATTCGACTCGAACACGGCTCTCTGCCCGGGAAGCAGTGTTATCGCTGTTTGCAGGACATGATCTGCCAGAATCTTTGCACTATCCCACCCAAGCCAGGTATGTCGGTCACGTTCGAGGCTATCCCCGTCAAGACCATGCTCATCATCATCGCCATGGGCTTCCATGGACCTGAAGCTCACCCCTTGTGTACCGTCAACCAACAGGAGCCTCGGATAGAGCGAGGAGACCTTGTCCACAAGGACCTGTTCAAAGTCTGTGCCGCTGAGTATCCATGCCTCCGCTTTGGCAAGGGCTGCCATCTGAGAAGGAGTCGGTTCATAGGAGTGTGGGCTCTGCCCCTCTCCAACCAACACGACACTGTTGAGCAGGTCCCCAGCTATGCGCTTCAAGAAATACTGCTGAGGCAGGATGCTCAGTGCAATGGTAGGCTTGTCATCAGGCACCTGCGTTTCAGATTTTCCTCTGGCAAAGAGGAGTCCTCCGCCAATAACCAGGATGATTGCTATACTAATTATTCGTCTGTTTTTTCTCATACTCCCTCCTTAGGGGGTATAAAAAGGATACTGATTGAGGCTGCTTTTTGCAAGTCATTTGCAAATATAATGCAAATGACTTGCATTAGGCAGTAGTGAAGACTACCCTAAAACCCCTCTTTCACAGTATGCTTGCCTCAGAAGAGAGGTACCTACGATGATCTTAGCCTTCAAGGGAAAACAGCCCGAAATCGACAACTCCTGCTTTATAGCGCCTTCGGCAGATGTAATAGGAGAGGTAGTGATGGGACCATCTTCCTCTGTGTGGTTCAATGCCACAGTCAGAGGGGACGATGCTCCAGTACATATAGGAAAAGGAAGCAACATCCAGGACAACACTGTAGTCCACTGTTCAATCGGCTTGCCGACCTCAATTGGAGACCATGTCACTATAGGCCATGGGGCGATCATTCACTCCTGCACCATTGGGGACGGGTGCCTTATCGGTATGGGATCCATCATCCTCGATGAAGCGGTCCTTGCAGAGGAGACTCTTGTAGGTGCAGGCTCCCTGATCCCTTCAGGCAAGACCTACCCCCCAAGAAGCCTGGTCATGGGTTCCCCTGCCAAGGCCATACGGGCATTGACTGAGAAAGAGCTGGA
>DUPO01000117.1 GCA_012838275.1 Spirochaetales bacterium | reverse complement strand
GTTTTTCTGTATGATTGGGTCGTGGAGGCACTGATGGAAAACAAAGAGTTCTATTCCCTGATACAAGAGTACCAAAAAGCTCAAGTCGATACGGTCTTCTCTGAAAATGACCTGTTTGCGATCGAGCTGGAGGACAAGAGTCCAGCCTATGCCTCAATAGTGGAGGACGCCCTTGCCCTTTATCTTGGAGAAAAAGGCATAAGCGGCTACCTTCGCCTTTGTTTCCTTGACCCTGATGCCCCACCTTTGGAAAAACATGAGGTGGAGAACTCCCAGGAGTGCTTTATCCTAACCTTGAACAATGCAAAGGAAGAACTGGAGCCTGAGGACCTGAAAGCCATCGAGGAAAGTGGCATTGAGTTTGCAGAGGGTTTCTATCCCATGGTTAGGATCAAGCGTCAGTTTCGCTTTCCTTGGTTCCTGACAGATGAGCAGCGGAACTCTTTCGCTTTGGCTCTTCGGGGTATCCTGTTTGCAAAGACCTATGTTGCCCAATTCGGCAAAGTCAGCAAGACCAACTCCCTTATCACCTGGCTGGAGAGCCTTGGCTTGGATGATATTGATAAGCGGGAGTATTATCCTTACTTCAAACAGGCAGAAAATGATCCTCTTTCCTTTACTGTTGAAGCCAAAGAACTCAGCAATGATGACTATGGGGTAGAGTATCCACAGGCAAGGCTTACCAATGAGGATAAGCTCACCCACTACAAGAGAATGAAGGCCAAGCCCGGAAAGATCCTATATGTTGCAACGTTTCTTCTTACCGAACCTTTCAAACATGAGAAGGGGGGAGCCCCTGTTTTTCCCATAGGCTATATGCTTTTTGACCCTCAAAAACATGTCGTGCTCGATTTGCACCTGGTGGACGACTACGAGGAGAACCACATAGCGTTCGTTTCCCGTTTGCTGGAGAGTTTTGACCAGGTGGGAAAACCCCAGGCGATACACTGTTTTGGGGAGCGTACTTACCCATTGCTCGCCCATCTGGGGCAGCAGGTCAAGATCATGATGGTCAGGGGGAAACAGAATGACGAGTTGGATGAGGTCATTGATCAGTTCATCAGCCAAGGCCTGAATGAAGGGGAGCATGAGCATCATGAACATGTGCATGGCCCGGATTGTGACCACCATCATGGGTAGGGGATTGGAAATGGAAGAGGCAGACAGAACTTAGGAGTCATGTAAGATTGTAATGGACTGCTACATATATAGACCCCCTCAACAGCAAGCCCTAGCCATGAGAGGGGTGTGTTGAGGGGGTTCTTATCTTCTATCTTGTTTCAACTTTTGGACCTGTCTTGGAATAGTCCATTTCAAAACAGTCAAATGTCGCTCCCTTACTTGTCTCCTACCTCAGGGACAATACAGATAAACACAAAAGGCTCTTCCCCACTCTGGGATACCTGATGCAGGATATCGGAAGGGATGTAAGCAGTGGAACCAGCCTTCAAAGGGTAGTTCTTCCCATCCATAAAAAGCTCTCCCTCTCCTTCGACAGCATAGATGATATGTTGCCAAGGGTGAGCATGACGGGGTGCAAAACCCCCTTTGCCCAGGGTAAACATCCTCATGACGTGGTCTTCCCACCCTTGCTCTGGACCTACGAGCACCTGTTTGGTGACTTTGTTGGAAGAGGGACTATCTATCTGCTTTTTTTCAATCTCATCACGATGTGATACAAACATGGCTGTTCTCCTATTTGCCTTGCAGCTTTTCAATTACCCAATCTGTCCTTGACCCGCTCTCTCCGGTACTGGGGCAGGTGCCCCTTCCCAGAAGATCGTTGACTACGGTCTGGATCAGAGGCTGTGCGACATGCTCGGGGGCCTTCTCTACAGCGATCTCCTTCTCTTCTGTCTTTGTCCTGATGTGGATGGGGTCTTCGATATCAAGGACCGAGTAGGATATCTCCCCTTCGCTTCCACAGATGGTTGTCCTGTCTTCATCCTTATATGTGTTGAAGCAGAAGATACCGCTGCCAATGATGCCGTTGGCATGTTTCCAGCTGCCGCTGACAATATCGTCGGCAGCATAGCTCTTACTCTGGTTGTCAGCATATCCTTGGGCCTTGGTTATGGGACCGCAATACCAGTCGAGAAGATCCAAGGCATGCGAGCCGATGTCCAGGAGGAGTCCGCCCCCAGCGATTTCAGGCATGACTTTCCAGTTGCCTCCTGGTTGCATATCCCTTTCAGTGATGCTCCGGTGCATTGCGATATGCACATACCGTATCTCTCCAATGGCTCCGCTGTCGATTAGTGCCTTGATCGTAAGGTATTTTGGAAGGGCCCTGCGATAGTAAGCGCTGAAAAAGGGAACTCCCTTCTCCTTGCATGCGGCGACCATTCTCTTGCTCTCTTCACTGGAGACCCCCAAGGGTTTTTCGCAATATACGATCTTTCCTGCCTCGGCTACCTTGAGTGTGTACTCCATATGGGAGCTTGGAGGGGTGGCGATATAGACGGCGTCCACTTCAGGATCGTCGATGAGACTCTGGGCATCATCATACCACCGTGGGACGTCGTGCCTTTTTGCGTAATCAGCAGCCTTTTCGCTGTTTCTGCGCATGACGGCAACCAAGGAGGACCCATCGGCTTTCTGCAAGCCGGGACCGCTTTTCTTTTCTGTCACATCTCCACAACCTATGATGCCCCAACGGATCGTCTTCATATCTTCCTCCTTGTTTTTGTCACTATCTCTATCATAGCCTTACCGTGATGCGTCTACTCCCAACCAAGCAGCTTTGAGAGATTGTCGCACTCTGTCAGGATTGAAGCGACAATGCGCTTCTTGTCTTCAGGATCAAATCTGAACAGGGGCCAAGAGACACTCATCGCAGCGATAACCTTGCCTGTATAGTCTCTGATAGGGGCTCCTATGCAGAGGGTTCCCATCTCATGCTCCTCATCATCGGAAGCCCAACCCTGGTTCCGGATTTTCTCCAGCTCCGAGCGCAGCGCTTGCTCATCCTTGACGGTGTTGGGGGTGAACGGCTTCAGGGTCACCCTGCCAAGATAGTGCTGCAGTTCGCGTTCACTCATGTCGCTGAGCAAGACCTTGCCGATAGCCGTACAGTAGAGGGGAATGGTTTTTCCCACCCTGCTGTACATCCTGATGGTGAAGGACGACTCCTTCTTCAGTACATAGACCGCACTCTTGTCCTCGAGTACCCCCATGTGGACAGTCTCTCCCAGTTCGTTGCACAGTTTTTGGGCGACTGGGTTGGCAAGACTGATGAAATCGACATGCTCCAACCCATGCGAGCCCAAGGCAAACAGTTTCAACGTCAGGCTGTAGAGATCATTGGGGTCACGATAGACATAGCCGAGGTTTACGAGTGTGGAAAGGAACCTGAGCAGAGTGGCTTTGGGAAGCTTGGTCTTTTTTGCCAGATTCTCAAGATTGATGTGCTGGTGTTGGGAGAGCGTCTCCAATATGGCGATGGTACGCACCACACCACTGGTCATTTGCTTGTCACCCTGCACCTCGATTCCTTTTTCACTCATCCTCTTATCCTTCAAAATACGTCTTCGCATTCTCAAACGAGATGTTCTTCACGACACTGCCCAACATCTGCTTGTCGTAGGGTATCTCACCCTCTTCAGCCCAGGTTCCGAGTATGTTGCACAGGATTCTCCTGAAATACTCATGTCTGGGGTAGGAGAGGAAGGAACGGCTGTCGGTAAGCATGCCAATGAAGCGCGGTAGGAGTCCAAGGTTCCCCAATATCTTCATCTGCTGTTCCATACCATCCTTGTGGTCTGCAAACCACCATGCCGAACCGAGCTGTATCTTCCCGGGCATCCCTCCCTGGTAACAGCCCATCAGCGAGCCGAGGGTGTAATAGTCTTTAGGGTTGAGACTGTATAGGATGGTTTTGGGAACCTCGCCAGTTGAAGAGAGGGCACTGAGGAAGGCTGAAAGGCCTTCTGCGATCTCCTTGTCATGGGTTGCATCGAATCCTGTATCGGGTCCGAGCAATTTGAACATACGCTCGTTGTTATCCCTGATGGCTGCGAAGTGCAGCTGCATGGCGATGTCACGCTTGGCATACGCCCTGGCAAGGTGGGAGAGGACAAAAGTCTGGTAGGTCTCAACCTCCAAAGCACTCAGGGTAGCTCCTGCAAGCTTCTTTCCAAAGATGGCATTGACCTCACTCTCACTCTTGAATACGGCGGGAGCTGTCACCAGTGCATGGTCCGAGGCCTTGCACCCATGCTCTACAAAGAAATCCAGTCGGGCGATAAGTGCTTCCACCACATCAGTTGCATTGGTGATGTCCATGGAAGCGGCTTTTGCCAAAAGGGCGATATACTCAACGAACGTCTCTTTTTCAATGGCCAGAGCCTTATCCGGGCGGAAGGAGGGGAGAACCTTTGCGGGGAAATCCTTCTGACCTGCGATCTCCTTATGGAATACAAGGTCATCGGCAGGGTCGTCGGTGGTTCCCACCGCATAGACCTTGAACTGCTTCATGATCCCCTTAACCGATAGGTTCGCATCACTTGCGAACTTTCTGTTGGTCTCCTCATAGATTGCCTTAGCACTCTTTCTGTTGAGCGGCTCGTGAATGTCAAAGTAGCGCTGCAGTTCCAGATGGGTCCAGTGATAGAGGGGGTTGCCCAGGGCATTCTCCATGGTGTGAGCCCAAGCGTAGAATTTATCGAAGGGGTCGGCTTCCTTGCCGGTGATCAGCTCTTCGGATATCCCGTTGGAACGCATGGCCCTCCACTTGTAGTGGTCGCCTCCAAGCCATGCATCGGTGATGGTTGTAAAGCGTTTGTCAGTTGCAATTTCCTTGGGAATAAGGTGGCAGTGGTAGTCAAAGATCGGCTGGTCCTTTGCAAACTCATGATACAGCATCTCCGCTGTCTTGTTCTGTAAGAGGAAATTCTCACCCATAAATTTTTTCATAGCAGCACTCCTTTCTAGAGGATGACCCCATCCTTGAATAGGGAAATCTCAGCGTATCCGTTTATTTCATTCTTAGTAAGTTCATCTCCAGAGGCAATCCTTTGCATCAGGGTAATGAAGTCGTCAAGTACCACCTTGTTGTCTTCTCTCAAGAGTCGACCAGCGTCAAAGTCGATCCAATTGGTCTTTTTTGTCGCCAAAGCAGAGTTTGAGGCTATCTTTACCGTAGGAACCGGTGCGCCAAGAGGAGTTCCTCTTCCTGTGGTAAACAGGATGATATGTGCTCCGCTTGCAGTGAGAGCTGTGGTAGATACGATATCATTACCAGGACCCGAAAGCAAATTCAACCCGCGTTCGGTAACCCTCTCGCCATAGTCGAGGACTGCGACAATTGGGGCCTGCCCTCCTTTTTGGATGGCTCCGATACTCTTGTCTTCCAAGGTGCTGATACCCCCCTCCTTATTGCCAGGGGAAGGGTTTTCATAGATGACCTGGTCATGTTGTGTGAAGTAATCCTTAAAGTCGTTGATGAGCTTTACGGTCTCTTCGTAGACGTCCTTATTGATAGCACGGTTCATCAGTATCTGTTCGGCTCCGAACATCTCGGGAACCTCGGTGAGGAGGGCAGTTCCGCCCATGGCGGTGAACTCATCGCTGAAACGCCCTACCAGAGGGTTTGCCGTGATGCCGCTGAAGCCGTCACTGCCTCCGCATTTGAACCCGATGACCAGATCTCCCATGGAGACGGTCTCCCTCTTGTCCTGCGACATCGTCTGTATCAAGTCAGTGAGCAGGAGCTTGCCGCTTTCTATCTCGTCATCAACCTCTTGGCTGGTGAGGAACTTGACCCGATTGGGATCGACATCACCTACCAGAGCCTTGAAGGATGCGGGGGTGTTGTTCTCACACCCTAAGGACAGTACCAGAACCCCTCCTGCATTGGGATGGTGCACCAGGTCAGAAAGGATGGTACGGGTCGCCTCATGGTCAGCTCCGAGCTGGGAACACCCGTAGGGGTGGGCCCAGACATGGATACCATCGTAGTCATAGGATGAAAAGGCACCCTTCGCCCAATCGATCAGGGTTTCAGCAACCTTGTTTACGCATCCTACGGTGGGGATTATCCACAGTTCGTTCCGAATGCCGATCTGCCCGTTAGCACGTTTGTAAGCCTCAATTGTAGGGACCTTTCCCTCCCAGCTTTTGCGCTTCTCTTCAGCATTTGCCATGTAGGAGGCACTCTCTTCCTTGTTGTAGCTGTACTCGATCTTATCACTGAGAAGGGTGCTTATATTGGAGGAGTGGACATGGGCACCTTTTGCGATGTCCGTGATGGCCTTTCCGATGGGATAGCCGTACTTGATGATGGGCTCATCCTTCTTTATGTCCCGGAGGGCGAACTTGTGCCCTGCAGGGATATCGGAGAGGAGTTTTACCTTCAAGTCTCTCACCTCTACAACCTCACCTTTGGCAAGGGCGTTGATGGCGACAGCTACGATATCATTATCTGCTATTTGTATTGTGGAATATGTCTGCATATGTCTAGATCTCCTTTAGAGCGACGAAAGGGCGCTCTTCATTCCATCCTTCCAGATAGTCTGGAGGTTTTCAGTTACCTTCTTTTGAAGGCCTTCGATCTTGGTAAGGTCAGCGCCCCACCAGGAGGTGTTGCCAAGCACCTTCTCTGCGATCAGGGCTGCATCCCTGTTTTTGTAGAGTCCGGCGAAGGTCGAGAGGATTTCAGGGCTGTCCTGAATAAGGTAGGTCTCCCCGTTCCTGTCACCCTTCAAAGCGGTTCCCTCAAATTCTGTCCCTTCATAAAAGCTGATCAGGGCGGCAAGGGAGAAGACAAGATGCTTGGGAAGCTTCTTGTTCTTCTCAAAGTAGCTCAAAAGGGAAGGAAGGTCACGAGTTTGGAACTTGCTGACAGAGTTCAGTGAGATGCTGAGCAGCTGATGCGGGTTGAACGGATTCTCAAACCGTTCGAGCACATCGGATGCGTAGGCTTCAAGCATCTCTTTCGAGCCTTCCATGGAAGGGATGATCTCTTCAAAGATACCCTTATGCATGAAGGGGTAAACAAGGTCCTTGTCAGCTATGCACTCCTGTACGGTGTCGAGACCAGCTTGGTAGGCGGCTAGTACCGTGAGGGTATGCGCTCCGTTGAGGATGCGAACCTTACGGGTCCTGTAAAAGCTCATATCGTCGGTCCAGATGACATTGAGGCCGGCCTTTGCGAATGGAAGCTCGTCCTCGTGGAACTCTTTATGACACTCGATGACCCAGAGGTGGAAGATCTCCGCCGATACCAGAAGGTTGTCCTGGTAGCCAAGTTTTTCACATATTTGGGCAGCTTCAGCTTTGGGGTACCCCGGGACTATGCGGTCGACCAGGGAGTTGCAGAAGTCACAGGCCTCATCAAGCCATCTCATGAACGCTTCTTCAAGTTTCCACTCCGTGGCATATTGCTTGACAATACGCTTGAGGTTGTCCCCGTTCTTGTCGATTAGCTCGCAAGGGATGATGATAAGGCCCTTGTCTTTGGCACCTTCAAAAACCTGAAAGCGCTTGTGAAGGAATGCACACACCTTTCCGGGGAACGAGGCTTGGGGCTTGTCTTCAAGCTTGTCTCCCTCGTGGTAGGCTATTCCTGCTTCAGTGGTGTTGGAGAAGACGAAGCGAAGATCTTCGTTGCCTGCAAGCTCCATATAGGCCTTGTAATCCTCTTCACGGTAGGGATTGAGACAAGCTTCTACACTATTGATGGTTCGGTACTCTTCTACAGTCTTGCCGCCCTGAACGCCTCTGAGGACTGTGGTGTAGAGCCCTTTCTGCTCATTGAGCATATCGCCGAGGCCTCGCTTTAGAGGCTGGACTATCACCACGTTACCATTGAAATCGGTTTTTTCATTGAGGATGTCTATCTTCCAGTCAGCGAAGGCTCTGAGGAAATTTCCCTCTCCATATTGAAGGACCCGAACAGGTCTTTTTACTGGATTTTTGACGTCTGTGATTGTTTGCATGGCTTACTCCTAGGTTTACGTTGTAATACTATCTCTTTTCCAAAAAGGTTGTGCCCCATAAAGGCACATACGGTCTGCTGAAATACAATTCCAAAGATGACGGGCAGGGCTGACTTAGCGGGAAAAAACTCAATGGAAAGTACAAGTGCTGCACTGATATTTCTCATGGATGTGGCAAACGTTATGCTTTTGTTCTCTGCCAACGGTATTTTTGCCAGCTTGCCTAAGGCAAAGGCGATGGGGTAGCCGCTTGCGGTAAGGAAGGCACAAAGAAGAGCTATGGGCAGGTAGGTCCAGGAAGCGTCTGCTATCAGGCGCTCTGAGACCAGGGAAGTGTTGACTATGACGACAAAGAAGAGAGCGAACTTGGAAAACGGCTTGAGCGTGGGAGTCACCCGGTCGTTGACTTTTCCTTTTGTGAGGTTGTTGATCAACACCCCCAAAAGGGAGGGTACGACAACCATTTTTATTAGCGAGAGCATCATCGAGGTGCTGTCGATTGCAACTTCGCTCTGGGTAAGCAGGTTTACCGTAAAAGGGGTCAGTATGGGGGCCAAGATGGTTGAGACGAGGATAAGGGAGAGGGAGAGGGCTCCGTCGCCCTTATAGATTGCGCTCCATATATAGCCGGAGACGGCGGTTGGTATGGAGAGCAGCAGGACATAGCCGGTCACTATGGCAGGGTCCGAGCCGAAAAAGAGAGAAGCAAGAGCCCATGCGAGGATCGGCATGATGATGTTGGTCCCCAGGAAAAAGACGAGGATGTTCTTGGGTTTCTTGATCACCTTCAAAAAGCTGGAGGAGTTGATCCCCAGGGCTCCACTGAAGGTAAGGAAGGCAAATAGCCAGGTTACCGAAGGTTTCATCCAGGAGACACGGGAACCCAGGATGAGCCCGAGTACAACCCCGGCGGGGGTAAGAATTGGCATTAGGCGCTCTAGGGCCTGGTTCAGCTTGTTGAGACTTGTCTCGATAGTTTGAAAATGAAACATTGTTCCAATGATATCCTTCTGTTAGTTGACCTGTCAAGCTTAGTCTTGTCCTAGGTATTAGCTTGATGGGCATATATTGGGAGAGGGTATCTGGAAGCTGG
>DUPO01000116.1 GCA_012838275.1 Spirochaetales bacterium | reverse complement strand
GGCTGATAGCCGCAATCGCTGCAAGAAACGCACTGAAGGTACTGGTAATCTCCGTAGCCATCTCAGCGAGGCTTGCAGGGCTGAACAGGGAGTACCCATCCGTTCCGACCAGGCTGTCCAAGTCTTCAGTAACCTTGTCCGACACTTCAATGGTATCATAGCCCTCTGCAATCTTCAGAACATAGGAGCCGACACTTGTATTTTTACGGAACCGCTGCTCAAAAGTGTTGTAGGGTATGAAGATGCTGTTATCATAGGAGATATTGAAGGTGGCGTCCTTCGATTCGAGGACACCCACAACAAGGTAGCTTTTTGCCTGGTTCCGGAATACGCTGACGTATCCGCCAAGGGCAGGCCCTTCAGGGAAAAGTTCGGCAGCAATGGAGGAGCCTAGGACAACGACCTGGCGACGGTTGATATTGTCCAACGAGGAGAAGAACCCTCCCTCTGCATACTCCAGGTTGAGTGCATCCCCATACCCGGAGAGAACCCCGGTGACGGTTGCATTCATACTCTGCTTATTGTTTCGGACCGTCGCGTTGCTCGAGTTTTGTGGAAGCACCATCTCGATGCCTTCGACGTCACGCATCAGCGTGTCGCCGAACTCCTCAGTAAAGGTCCCTGTCGAACGCTGTCCCACTGCAGGGTAGATGGTGACCATGTCCAGACCTCCGACAGAGATACTGTCGGTGATGCTTTTTGAAGCGCTGTCGCCTATGGTGAGGATGGCTACGACCGATCCTACACCGATAATGATGCCCAACAGCGAGAGCAGGGTTCTCATCTTGCTCCCCCTCATGGCTCCGAAGGCCAGCTTGATATTTTCAATAATCATGCTACTCCTCCAACTTTCCGTCGCGAATACGGATCTGCCGCAAGCTGCGCATCCCCAGTTCGCGATCATGAGTAACAAGGATTACAGTTCTCCCTTCACTGTTGAGCTCTTCAAATAGTTCCATGATCTGGTTCCCTGTCTTGGAATCAAGGGCCCCTGTCGGCTCGTCAGCAAGCAGGATGGCAGGGTTGTTGACCAGGGCACGGGCAATGGCAACACGCTGTTTCTGCCCTCCTGAAAGCTCATTGGGTCGGTGGTGCATCCTGTCGGAGAGCCCTACCCGCTCAAGGGCCTCAATGGAGCGGGCCTTTCGTTCCCTCACTGAAACACCTGCGTACAAAAGAGGCGTTATGACATTTTCCAAGGCGGTCATCTTGCCCAGCAGGTTGAACTGCTGGAAAACAAAACCCACCTTACGGTTTCGGATATATGCCAGTTCGGCCTCATTGAGCCCTGCAGTATTCTCCCCATCGATATCGATGAGTCCGCTGGTTGGGGTATCCAGACACCCGATGAGGTTCATCATGGTGGACTTTCCACTTCCCGAAGGCCCCATGATGGAGGTGAACTCACCTTTTTGTATATCCACGCTCACCCCATCGAGGGCCTTTACGATAAAGTCCCCTACCAGGAAATAGCGTTTCACATTCTGTAATCTTATCACGCTGTTCTGCATCGTATATTAAAACCTCCTGATACCACCACCGCCACCTGTCATCGTTGCAAAGGCAGAGGCATTGGTATCGGTGCGGCGAACAATGAGGGTATCACCAACCTTCAGGTCACCTGTTAGCAGCTGGCTGATCCCCTCACCCAGATATTTCACCGTAACAGCAACGCTCTTGGTTGTCCCATCGGCAAGTTTTTTCAAGACTGTGGTCACTCCACCCCGGCTGACGGTCAAGGCATTTTGGGGAAGGAGGGTAAGGACGGTCTCCGTATCACTGGTGATGGTCCCTTCGAAGGTATAGCCGGGGGCAATTGACGGAGGGGGGTCTGCAATGGTTATCTCCACCTCCATGACTCCGATTCCCTGGTTGGTATATTTCCCGATCATGGGTATGTAGGTGACCTCCCCTACCAAAGGTCCATCGGCATATGAATCAAAAAAGAGTTCGGCGGTCTGCCCGATCCTGATGTGTTGCATGTCGATCTCATCGATCTCCACGGTGGCCTTCAGCTTGGAGCGGTCAATGAGGGTCATGGCAGACGAACCCGCATCAAAGTAGTCCCCTTCACTCACTTCCACTGAGGCTATGACCCCATCGAAATTCGCATACGCCTGGGTATAGTCAAGTTTGTTGGTTGCACTCTTCATCCTGAGTTCCAGCAGTTCAAGTTCGCGCACGCTTCCACTGAGCTTCGCCTTATCGATCTCAGCCTCGAGACTTGCAACCTCATAGAGTTGGTTCGTGTTGTCGATGGCGATGAGGACATCGCCCTTCTTCACCGCGTCGCCTTCAGTGACAAATACATCGGTGACAGCGCCGGTGGACCTGAGAATGACATTTTGCATGTCAAAGGGTTCGACAAAACCCGACAGATCTATGGTAGTGGTAAAGGTACTCTCATATACCTTGACCTCCACCTCCTTCACTGAGGATACCGGGGCCTTGGCTTCTGCCCAAGGGAAATGTCCGTTGGTCTTATAGAAGGAGTAGGTCTGGAATCCTGCTACAAGCAGCACAATGATCAAGGTCCAGGTCACGATTCGTTTTATCCTTTGGTTACGCAACCTCTTCTTAAGTTGGCTGCGCACCTGGCTTTCTGTACTCATTTCACGTTTTTGTTCGTGTTCGTTCATCGTTGCTATCTCCCTTGGATCTGCAGGCTACGGATTGAATTCTCTAGGACCAGGCCCTTCAGCAGGGTGAGGGCTTTCTCATATTCATCCTGGCCAACTGCAAACCTTGCGTTGTCCACACTGCTTTTCGTAGTAAGACCCTTTGCAAAAAGGGCTTCTTGTTGTTCCAATGCCCTCTTATTATAGGAGATGGT